>CAUYTY010000185.1 GCA_963575655.1 Gammaproteobacteria bacterium
GAGGAAGTCTTCGCAAATTATGCGTAATCATTTTATGGTGGCTTTGCTATATTTTGTGCCGGATGTCCTCTTGGCTGCCAAACCAGAACTCAAAGCCGGCGACCTAGAGATCACCAGCAAGGCTGGTGAGGTCACCATCGCAGGTACCGTTGATGACGGAAGGCAGTTATACAACATCGCCGATACCGCGCAGAAAGTCCCCGGTGTGAAGTGGATCGTTAACGAGATGTACCCGAAGAAGTAATCCGATGTAGCCGAGGGGGAAAGTATCCCCACTCGGCCAGCAAATCCCTGATATTCAAACGTAGTACCTCAACGATAATTCTCAGTATATTTTCATCCACTCCCCGCTTTGTCCTCCCGAATTGCCGGCTGACGCACCCGTTGTCATCGACGTGTCATAAAAAGCGTCTATCTTTTTGCAAATTCTCTCACCTACGCCTTCCATGAACCTTTCTGCCACTGCTCTACCCTCAGGCGCCAGTCGCCGATCCTGTGTGCTTCCCGTTCACACCACCGTGCCTGGTCGTGCCCGTTTCAAGATTGTCGGCCTGCGCCGCTCCAAGCAATTCAAGGTCATGCTGGAAGAGCGCCTGAGCAGCCGCCAAGAGGTACTGATGGTGGTGGCCAATCCCCTGACCGGGAGTCTGCTGGTGGTCTATCACTCAGCGGCACGGCTGGAAGAGGTCATCGTATTGGTGGAGCATGTGGTGCGCACCCAGATCCCATCTCCGCCACCGGAATGGTCCACCTCGCCCTTGCCCAAGCCGGAATCGATATCGTCCCCAAAACCGGACTGGGACCTCTCTTCCTTGTTTTCTTCGTTGCGTGCCCTGCTGCACTGGGAGTTTTTGTCCTCCCTGCTCGATTGGGTGCCCTCTCGCTCCCGTCCAGCCCCGCGCGCGCTCGCCGCAACGCAGGACTCCCGCCCATGGCACTTGATGGAAACCGATGATGTCCTCCATCACTGGGGCGTTCTGCCCAGCCACGGTTACTCCGCCGCCGACGCACGGGCAGCCATGCTGCGTTATGGGACCAACGCCTTGCCGCCGCCGGAGTCACGTTCCGCCTTGGCAATCTTCGCCGGCCAGTTCCAGAGCCTACCGGTAGCATTACTCGGCGTTTCTGCTGCGGTTTCGGCCGTCACCGGTGGAATTATTGATGCCGCCGTGCTCCTCACGGCGGTGCTCATCAACGCCACCATCGGTTTCGTCACCGAGAGCCAGGCCGAACGTACCGTCAATTCCTTGGTGGTGACCCACCACAAGATCGCATCGTTACTACGAGAGGGGCGGATCATAGAGGTCGAAGTGGAGGCAGTTGTCCCTGGGGACATCATGGCCCTCACCCCCGGCAATTATGTCTGCGCCGATGCCCGTCTTTTGGAGGTAAACAACTTATCGGTGGACGAGTCCGCCCTGACCGGTGAGAGTCTGCCGGTACGCAAGGCATTGGAGCGGCTGACAGGCACCACCGTGCCACTCGGAGATCGGGTGAACATGGTCTACATGGGGACTACCGTCACCGGCGGCAGTGGCGTGGCGGTGGTGGTGGCAACGGCTACCTCTACCGAAATCGGACGCATCCAGCAATTGCTCGATACCACCCATTCCCCCGAGACCCCGATGGAACGCCAATTGGAGGAGATCGGCAACCAGTTGGTCATGGCGTGCGGGGCGGTTTGCATCGCGGTGTTCGGACTGGGTCTGCTGCGTGGTCACCCCTTTCTGGAGATCCTCAAAGGGTCGATTTCACTCGCCGTAGGGGCGGTACCCGAGGGCCTCCCAACGGTGGCCACGACCACACTGGCCCTGGGTGTGGCGGAAATGCGCCGTCACCATGTCCTTGTCCGTCAGATGGATGCCGTAGAAAGCCTGGGGGCGGTCCAGGTGATCTGTCTGGACAAAACCGGGACACTCACCCTCAACCGAATGTCGGTGGTGGGTCTACGCGTGGGGGGGCAATCGGTTCGGTTGCGCCACGGACGTTTCAGCGTCGGGCGGGAGTCTATCGACCCGCGCGCCTATGAAGGGCTACGCCATTTGTTGCGTACGGTGGCCCTCTGTAATGACGTGGACGTGGAAATAAACGATGGCGAGGGTGCGCCGCCAACCCTCAAGGGTTCGCCTACCGAAATGGCGCTGGTGTGGGCCGGGTTGGAAGCGGGTCTGGATGTCGCGGCGTTGCGTACCGCGCACCCACGTTTGGCAGTGGCGTACCGTTCGGAGGGGCGCAACTACATGGCGACCGTCCACAGTAGCGAGGGAGGCGCCCGCCATGTGGCCATCAAAGGTAGCCCGAGCGAAGTCTTGACGATGTGCCGGAGCGTTCTACGTAATGGTACCCGTCAGCCCCTGACGGATACCGAACGTGCGGCGTTGCTAGCTGCAAACGAAGACATGGCGGGAGAGGGGTTACGTGTCCTGGGGGTGGCCTACGGCGATCTGGCCCCCGATGAATCCTCCGAGTCTCTGGGAGGAAAATTGGTATGGTTGGGACTGGTCGCCATGGCCGATCCAACCCGCGAGGGGATGCGCGAGTTGATCGGGCAGTTCCACCAGGCGGGCATTGATACCGTGATGATCACCGGCGACCAGAGCGCCACCGCCTATGCCATCGGCAAGGAACTTCACCTCGCCCGTAACGGCCATGTCGAGATTTTGGATTCCTCCCACCTCGAACAGGTAAACCCCGAGGTCCTGGCCGCCTTGGCCCAGCATGTGAATGTCTTTGCCCGGGTCAGTCCCGCCAATAAGCTACAGATCGTTCAGGCCCTACAACGCTCTGGCCAAGTGGTGGCAATGACGGGAGATGGTATCAACGATGGCCCGGCACTCAAGGCCGCCAACATCGGGGTAGCCATGGGCGGTACCGGCACCGATGCCGCCCGCGCCGTAGCCGGTGTGGTACTGGAAGACGACAACCTCAATACGCTGATTCACGGCATCGCCCAAGGCCGTACTATATACAGCAATATCCGTAAGTCGCTACGGTTTTTGTTGTCGACCAACTTCAGCGAGATCCTGGTGATGCTCGGCGCCATCAGCACCGGCCTAGGGATTCCACTCAACACCATGCAACTTTTATGGATTAATTTGTTGAGTGATATCTTTCCGGGGCTGGCCCTGGCGGCGGAACCAGCGGAACCGGAGGTCATGGCACGTCCGCCGCGTAACCCAGCAGAGCCCATCCTGCGCCGCGAAGATTTGATTAAGGTTGGTATTGATGGCGGCGTCATCAGCGCCGCAGCCTTGGGTGCTTACGGCTATGGCGTCGCCCGCTATGGCATCGGTCCCCAGGCGAGTACGCTGGCCTTTTCCGCGTTGACCACCGCTCAACTTCTACACGCCCTCAGTTGCCGCTCGGAGGTCCACAGCCTCTACGAGATGCGTGCCTTACCTCCCAATGGTTGGTTACAACTGGCATTGGGCGGATCGATGGCGATACAAGGCTTGGCGTTGACCCTACCCCCACTACGCAATCTACTCGGTTTGGCACCGGTAAGCATCGTCGATCTATTGGTGGCCGGGGCGGGGGCGACGCTACCGTTGTTTGTTATTGAGGGCCTCAAGCACCTCAACCATTCTTCTTCCGACCTTCTCCTGCCGGGGGGAAAGTTGGAGGAAGTCTTGGCGTAGTGGCGATTATCCTCTTATTTAAGATTTTATTATCCCATACCCCATACAAAGAAAGGCACCATGAAAGAAGACTTCATGTTCACCTCCGAGTCAGTTACCGAGGGCCACCCCGACAAACTCTGCGACCAGATCTCGGATGCGATTGTCGATGCCTTGCTGGCCCAAGACCCCTTTACCAAGGTCCGAGCCGAGGTGGCGGTATCAACGGGGATCCTGTTTATTGCCGCACGTTTTTCCACTCGGGCAAGCGTGGACATCCCCGAGGTGGCGCGCCAGGTGATCCAGCAGGCGGGTTACGACCGCCCCGATTTCAACGCCAGAAGCAGTGTCATGATGAGCCTGGCCGAACTGCCGCTACCGGAGCCGGCGCCGGTCCACGAGCGCTATCTTTCCGACGAGGAGATCGAACTCATCCCGGCCCGTGAGCAGGTGACCGTATTCGGTTTTGCCTGCACCCAGACTGCCGCCCTACTGCCCCTGCCGGTATGGCTCGCCCACCGTCTGATGGCGCGGCTCTCCGATGTTCGGCGGACGCGACAACTTCCCTACTTGGCCCCAGACGGCAAGGTCCAGGTCGGGGTCTCTTTTCATCATCACCGTCCCCAACGCATCCACAGCATCGCCCTCCTCACCAGCCAGAATGAGGCTGGCCGTCCCAAAGCGACGGTACTACATGATGAGATTATGGAACTGGTGGTACGCCCGGTGCTTCAAGAGGCTGAAATGCCCGCCGACGAGTACACCCGGATTTTCATCAATCCCGATGGTCCGATGATTCGCGGTGGCCCGGTCCTCCATTCCGGCCTAACCGGACGCAAGAATGCGGTGGATACCTATGGAGGCTATGCCCCCAACAGTGGAGCGGCACTCTCTGGCAAGGACCCTGGGCACATCGATCGGGTGGGGGTCTACGCTGCTCGCTACGCTGCGAAAAATGTCGTGGCCGCAGGTCTCGCCGACGAGTGTGAGGTCCAGATTTCCTACACTATTGGGCTGTCCAAACCGGTCTCGATCCGCGTCAAGACCCACGGTACCGGCAAGATCCCAGACAGTGAAATCGCCGCGAGGCTCCAAGCCCATTTCGATTTTCGACCCGCTGCCATCGTCCGTCAATTTAATCTGCGAACCCAGACCGCCGACCGTGGCGGGATCTTTTATCGGCGCCTCGCGGTATTCGGCCAGATGGGGCGGATCGATCTGGAGGCCCCTTGGGAGGCCACCGATAAGGCTGAGGCTCTGGAAAATGGGTAATTCCTACAAAATCATGTCGTAACCGTTCACATTCACACCTTACCGCGTCATACCACGCCATTTCCAAGTCCGCCCATGTCAAAATCCTTCAGCTTTCCCCTCCGCGAAACTCCTACCATGGTCTTAGAACGGGCGCAGCGCACGGCTAAAGATCTCAATGCTACCTTCATGGGAGATCCCTCAAAAGGCATGTTCTCTGGGGGGGGGATTACTGGCAATTACCGGATTACCGGCAACAGCATAGATGTCACCATCACCGAAAAACCTTTCATTACTCCATGGCTGCTGGTAGAGCACCAGATCAAGCAATTTTTTACCTAAATGTTGAACACACCTATTGCCGATCACAAGAAAGAGCAATCCGACCTGGCGTTGTTGCTGCAAAAGTATAAATTGCTCACCCACATGCTGCATAACCAGGAGATACCACGCCATGACCTGGTAGAATCTCTGGTGCGTAAGCAAGGCTTGGCACAACTGCATCAGTCTCTCGAACAGATGGCATCGCTTGAGATCGCCCATCAGATTGAAACTCTACCACCAGAAGATCAGGTCCTAATCTGGGACCAGGCCCCTGAAGGTAAGAAGGAAGATATCCTGCGAGAAATTCCGCTTTCCGTATTGTACGTACTGGGAAAACGCGAATTCGAAAAAGAGCGTTCCAGAGTCAAGGTATTCGGCCTCAAAGAAGGACGCCTGTGCGAGATTGACATTGACACCCGGGAAGACTTGGTCTCATCTCATCCCATCTGGATCGACTTGGTAGCTCCTTCCTTTGAGGAACGGGTGTGGGTCGGCGGTTCCTTTGGGATTGAACTACCAGATCCGGAGCGGTTGGGTGATCTAGAGTCAAGCGCCCGCTTTTATATCGAAAAGAATGACGATATTCATCTCCATTCCGATTTTCTGCTCGATCGCAAAGAGATGTCGCGTAGTGTGGCGGTTGCCTTTATTCTGTACAAGAGCATCCTATTTTCTATCCGCCAAGAAGAACTGCCGGTATTCCGGCTCCAACGTTTACGTGCTCTTTCTAATCCCGGCTATGTTTCCGACTCCATGGATGTCCTGTTAGACCTTTACGCGGCCGACGCGGAATACTCAGCAGAGGCGTTGGAAGATGTCTATCGCGGCCTGGAAGATGCGGGTAAACAAGTACTCAGCAAACAAGTAACTGACGAGGAAGCGGCCACAATCCTGACGATCGTTGCCCATGAAGAGGATCTCAACGGATTGATCCGGAGAAATATGTTGGATACGCGACGCGCAGTTTCGTTTCTAATGCGCAGTCGCCTCCTCAAAGAACAACAAATTAGAGATGCTCAACAGATTCTACGCGATATCGAGTCAATCGACGGACACACCACCTTTTTGTTCGGCAAGATCAATTTCCTAATGGATGCCACTGTTGGCTTCATCAACATTAATCAGAACAAAGTCATCAAACGCTTGACAATAGTCAGCGTGGTTTTTATGCCACTCAACGTATTATCAGGCATCGGCGGTATGTCCGAATTCTCAGCGATAACTCAGGATATTCCCAAATCCATTTCTTATAGCGCATTTGTCATCGGCCTGGGAATTGTCGGCTGGCTTACTCATCTTCTGTTGCAATTTTTCGAGAACCGAGAAATACGCAACACGACCACCTCTTCCCGGAAAAGCGGTAGCGAATCATAAGTTGACATGATTCACAGAGCCTGTATCTCGCCTGGGTTACTACCTAACTCAAGTTGCCACCTATGCGATGAGAAACGAGAAACCCCTCTCCCGGAGGGAGAGGGGAGAAAAGTGCGCTAGGTGGCAACTCGGGTTACCTAACTCAAATCAGCCGTTATTCCGATAGGGATTTCCGGAATAACGATTAAATTGGTCCATGGATGGCAACTGATTAGACACTATCGGAAACCCAAAACCTCACCCCCCGACCCTCTCTCCTTAACAGGAGAGAGGGAGATTTTTTGCCTGTTCCGTCGAGGAGTTAAGCATAACAACGGAATAATTCTCCCCCTCTCCTGTTAAGGAGAGGGGGCTGGGGGGTGAGGTTTCCGATAATGTCTATTACCTATCTTAAATGCAACCACCAAGCGACTTCTCCAAAAGTCGTAAGCCCCTTCGATGTAACCACATCTTACCGCCTCCATCTGCTCCAAGATAACTAAGCAACCATCTAATACCAATATCATTTTGTAACCCAAGTTGCTACCTATACCTAACTTACTGACTTTGTGTCGCAGGCACATCCGGTATCTCCACGTAACGGTTTGATTCTTCGTATAACCGGGCTTATAGGCGGCAACTTGGGTTTTGTAATAAAACTGTTACATTCTACAATACCTTCGCCATTAAACTACGGGCTCTGGCAAGTTAACGCGGCCAAGAGAGGCCACCTGCCTGACGATGGCGTCAATGGAAATTGGCTCAGGGATTTGCGGAAGCCATTTTAAAGTTTCGCGGACATACTTTCCCGCGCGGAACCAAGCCTTGAGGTCAATGATGCTCATGCCGACGAACTTGGTTTGTCGCCTCAAGAGATGCGAAACATTGACCATGAAGAAGGCAAGGTTGGCAGCATTGATGGCAGGGCGTTCGTTGACGGACATGAAGTCGTCGAGCCCCCAGAACTGCTTGGCGTCACGAAAGTTGAACTCGATTTGGAAGCGAAGCGAGTAATAGTCCATCAGCTCATTCCAGGCGAGGGCGAGATCGGAACTGAAGAGTAGAACATGGGCAGACTTGAGGGTTTTTAGGTTCGTTTTGATGATGATGACGACGTTGAGCAGTTCCGTGAATTTCTTGTGGCGCAAGCTCATCTGGTAGATGTCGGTACGGAGGTTGTCTTCGACCACGGAGAATTTACGGAAATGCTCGGGAAGCTGGCCGTAGTCGAGGCGAGCGCCATACTTTTTGCGTGGTCCCCGGCCGGATTGAAGACCCTCGTAGGGGAAATAAAGCGCGGAATCGTGGCGTAGCTTGGAAATGAGATGGAGACCACAGTGTCGGACCAATTGGACCCCGGCGTTGTGGCCGAGAGCCCCGTCATAGACGAAGTAGAGCAGCGGGAGGTCGGCGCCGACCAAAACCTGCAGGGCTTGGATCGCGTCCCGTAAGAATCGCTGGAATGCCGTCAGTTCTACTTCAGTGCGGACTTGGTTGCGGCTCCCCTTGGGGCGGCCGCGTCCCCGTTTGACGGTTGGCCGGGATGGAGCCGTCGGAGGTTTTTCCGGAGGGATTACCGGTAGCGTCATCACGGGATAGGACACACGGTCGTTGACCGAGGTCAGCGAGAGGCACAAATGGCATAGGCTGGGAAGCGGCTTACCGTAAATGGAGGAGAAGAACCGGCCTATCCCATGGGTATGGCGGCCCGCCTTGGGTGTCACCACTTCGTCTGCGGTGAGCAATATCACGCAGGGAACTCGCATCAGGTGGCGACGGATGAGGTGCCACTGTACTTTTTCCCACGGTATCAGGGTGTTGAAGAAACGCTGGACCGTGCGATAACTGCCGCCGGCTTCCGTCCAGCGTGAAATACCCAGCATGGTGACCCGCCCCGTCATGGTCAGAAGCGCGGCCACTACACGGGCTAGACGGCGCAAAGTGGTAGCGTTGAGGCAAGGAGCCAAACACGCCAGAAAAAATAAAAGGTCCATCGGCTCCCCTGCGAGCAGCTGGATTAGTGGCCGCTAAGTATACCCTCTAACTTCCTGTGGTCATCAAATTTGGCGAACGTATTGATTCTAGCGTTATTATGTCTCATAAAATGTTTTAGAGGCATGTTTTTGCGGATAAACCGTTGGAGTATAAAATATAAATATCCGTCAGCACATCATGCTATTGGTTGTCATAACTTTCATCGTAATCTTTGCGATTGGTGGCTTTTCCATCATTCAATCCCGACGGAATGCCGACGAGGTTAAGACGGTTACTGAAGGAATTGTCCCCAGCGCCCTGGCCTCCGCTGATTTGTTGTCGCATCTCAAGGATGTGCAATTGGCGGAAATTTATCTCGTCGCTACACATGACAATAGTATTACCGAACAGACCCAGGAAACGTTGTCGGCGCGTAACGCACAGTTGCAGGAAGGTTTAAAACTACAGTTCGATCAGGCCAGCGGCAAAGCCCAAGAAGGTTTAGTGGTCCAAGCCAAGGAAGCCCTCGACAACTATTTTGACGCTGTTAACGAAACGGCAAAACTCAAGCTTGCCGGCCAAACTGCTCTCGCGGAGGCCAGCTTGGCCGCCAATGTCTTCGTGTATGAAAGGGAATTGCGCGAGATCCTGACCACGTTACGTATCGAAAAAAATCGTGAAAAGGATCGGGCGATTGATGCCTTGAATCAAAATCTGTCGAATACGGTTACCACCGTATCGACGGTAACACTCTTGGCCGTCATCATTTTGGCCGCACTCGGTACGCTCCTTTATCGTCGGGTCACCGGTCCCATCAGCCGAATGCAGGCGATGATGACCGAAATTGCATCCAATCAGGACTTTACCCATCGGTTGCCGGTCGAGCGACATGATGAAATTGGTCATTCCATCCTTGCCTTCAACACCATGATTGCCAAAATTCAGGAGAGTTCGGCATTATTAAAACAGAAGACAACCGACCTCCATACCATGCTGCAAAATATGCCGTATGGCATCTTGACCATCACCAATGGCAATAAAATTCATCCCGAATATTCCTCCTACCTGGAAGTAATTTTCGAATCAATGGGCCGGCAGTGATTACATCGATCAAAAGGCTCATTGCCTAAGCAAATCGTATCGGAGGCATCATCGGTGGTTACTTTTCTGCTCGTCAGCGTAGGGATCGTGTTTGGTGCAATGCTTGCCTGGCTACAAACCGCCCCGCAGCATCGAGCCTATCAATTAGAATTCGAAGAGCAGACAAGGCTCATCGATGAATTGTCTAACCGCATCCCCGCAGCAGAAGCCGAAGCACGTCAAGCAAATTTACGTACCGAAATAGAAACATTGCGTCGCCAATTCGTACAGCAGGCAGAGATACACCACAAAGCGTTGGCCGATACCACCAGCAAAGCCGCCAACAATTGTGAAGAAAGTCTGGCACGGCTCAGAAAAGAACACACCGCACACCAGACACAACTGTACACAGTATTGAAGTCTGAATACCAAACCATCAAGAACGATATTGAATTATTGATGGGGTTGGTCAAGACTGTAGAACGTTGGCATGATGAGATGCAATCTATCCTTACCAACAACCACGAATTGAAGGAACGCAACGAGGAATTCGCTCGTATCGTAAAAATGGTCGTCATGCTCGCCCTCAATGCCTCCATTGAGGCCGCCCGGGTCGGCGAGGCCGGACGTGGATTTGCCGTAGTGGCGGATGGTGTCAGAGAATTGGCATCTACCTCGACAAACCTGGCCAAGGAATACAAACAGCATCTCGATAAGAATGACCTCATCACGACCACAACTTTCCAGGATTTACAGGCCAGTTCCAATATGATTCGAACTGCGGTTTTCGGCTTGAGCGCAACGGCCGATCGGTTCCTATCCACGACCGTCAACCTGATGGATCGTCATGATTAACGTCAACGTTCTTTCCGCACTGGAATGGTTGTTTGAAAAATCAATACGCAACAACAGCGTTCACGGGCCGGAAGATAGCTGTGTCGTAACCTTCCAGGCTGACGCATTACTCTCGACAGAGACCGCAAGTCGTCGTCTCGTTGTGATCAATATCTCTTCCTACATTTTCCGTATTATCACGTT
This sequence comes from Gammaproteobacteria bacterium, assembly GCA_963575655.1. Classification (NCBI taxonomy): domain Bacteria; kingdom Pseudomonadati; phylum Pseudomonadota; class Gammaproteobacteria; species Gammaproteobacteria bacterium. Next base: position 10,638 of record CAUYTY010000185.1, read on the forward strand.
ATTTGATCTCGATACGGATGCGGCGACCGCCTCACATTTGGCAAAGGTCATGCGGCGCGGCAATGAAATACTCGTGGGAAAAGCCTTACTCGATGCTTTCGGGGAATTTGCAAACATAATTTGCGGTGAGGTAAATCGGGAATTGTCCGTGAAATTTCGTCATACCGGAATGTCGACGCCATTTCTCTTAGAAAACTCTTGCCTGCCCTATGTGTCGATACTTAAACCCTCGCAGGTGTGTTCTGCGGAAGTAAATATCAATGATTCTGTGTGTTTCAGAGTCATCATCTGTATTTGTATCGATAACAAAGCCAACCTCGATTTCGACATTAACAGAACCGGACAGCAGTCCATTTCGACAGGAGATTTGGAACTGTTTTGATCTCGATATCCCAATCACCAAGACTGGCAAGAGTTAGCCTGAGCGGGTGCCTTCCTAATCACCTCTCGGTGCTCTCCGCCTCAACATTATCGATCGCCCCTATTTCTCGTAACATCAATGGTTAGGATACACAATGATGACAACAAATGAGGATATTCCCATTGCTGCGGAGACATGCCAGATAGCCGTACGAAATTTTAATTTCTATTACGGCAAATACCACGCCTTGAAGAATATTGGAATTGAAGTATCTAAACAGCGTATCACTGCTTTCATCGGTCCTTCCGGTTGCGGCAAGTCAACGCTGCTGCGCACATTGAACCGAATGTACGACCTCTATCCTGAACAACGGGCTGAGGGCGAAATTCTGTTCAACGGACATAATATCCTCGGTGGTGTTTCAGACCTGGATATTGCGGTAGCCATTCTTCAAACATGGGTATCGGGTGACTTTCTGCCATAATTTTGAAGTATTATCGTGCGCAACGAGAACTTTACTTGGAAAGAACCTCCAATGGCTAACAGAGCTGTTTTGTGTCCATGCTGTAAATGTGATCATGTCGTTAAACGCGGCAAGACGGAACTTGGAAAACAACGCTATCTCTGCCTGAAGCCGGAATGTGGTAGGAAGACATTCATTTTAGATTATACCTACCAGGGGTATTTGCCAGAAGTCAAGGAGCAGATCATCGACATGGCAATGAACGGCAGCGGGATCCGTGATACTGCGCGGGTATTGGGAATTAGTCCAGGGACGGTTATTAGCAAAATAAAAGAAACAAGAACCCTATATGGAACCAGTCAATCGGTCACTACTGGAAAGACTGAATTCAGATGACATTCTTTCTGATATTCAGAAAGTTGAAGGTGCTGAAGTGGATGATAATGTGGAGCTATGTCGGCAACAAGGAAAATCAACGCTGGCTTTGGCATGCTATTGACCATGCTACGGGAAATGTTCTTGCGTATGTGTTTGGCAAAAGGAAAGATTCGGTATTTTTGTCCTTAAAAGAACTCCTCAAGCCGTTTGGGATTTCTCGATTTTATACTGACGATTGGGGGGCTTATGAACGGAATTTACCAGTCGAACAACAAATCATTAGCAAGAAGAATACTCAAAAAATCGAGAGGAAACATTTAATGTTACGGACACGTATCAAACGGCTTGCCCGGAAAACCATTTGCTTCTCCAAACTTGAGAAAATGCATGATATTGTGATTGGTCTCTTCATAAATCGCTATGAATTTGGCGTCTTAGTCTGAAAAATATCTAAATTATGGAACATTACTGGCCATATCCAGGTCTGGAACACCACCTGGTATTCCAAAAACCGACCCCCTTTCCAATGTCGATCCACGATAATGTCGCTTTCGGGGTACGCCTCCATGAGCGGTTAAATCACGTCGAGATGGAAGATCGGGTCGAGTGGGCGTTGCGCAAATCGGCACTTTGGGATGAGACAAAGGATAAACGCCATCAGAGCGGCATGAGTCTTTCCGGAGGTCAACAACAGCGCTTGTGCATTGCACGGGCAATTGCCGTCAAGCCGGAAGTGCTGCTGTTAGATGAGCCGACTTCAGCGCTCGATCCGATCTCGACGATGCATATTGAGAACTTGCTGCAAGAGCTACAGCAAGATTTTACCATCATTATCGTTACTCACAATATGCAGCAAGCGGCCCGAATTTCAGACTACACTGCCTATATGTATCTTGGAGAATTAATCGAGTTCGGCGTTACTGACAAAATATTCATAAAACCAACCAAACAAGAGACGGAAGACTATATTACCGGTCGATTCGGCTAAATTGGTAGAGAGGAAAAATAAACAAATGTTTACCAATAACCATATTACCAAACAGTACGATCAGGATCTGGATTCCATTCGTAATCGTGTGCTGCTCATGGGCGGTTTGGTGGAGAATCAGATTCACTCTGCAATTACCGCTTTCAGCGAGGGCAACACCGAAAAGGCAATTCAGGTGGATGTTGAGGACCATCGGGTTAACGCCCTGGAAGTGGCCATCGATTTAGACTGCACCCAGATTATTGCACGCTATCAACCAACCGCGATAGATCTACGCGTACTCGTGGGTATCAGCAAGATCGTCACCGACCTGGAACGTAGCGGCGATGAAGCCGCCAAAATCGCCCGTATGACCCAAGAGATCTACCGCCACGATATCTGCTGTAAGTCCTGCATTAATGACGTACGGGACATGGGCAATATGGCCGCCGGCATGTTACATACCGCCCTGGATACCTTTACTCACCAAAATGCGGTCGGAGCCGCTGGGATTGTACGTAATGACTTGGAGATCGACAGTAAATTCAAGGCTATCACCCGTCAATTGATCACCTTCGTGATGGAGGATCCACGCCTTATCTCCACTGCTATGGAGATGATGTGCATCGCCAAATCAATGGAGCGCATTGGCGACCATGCCAAGAATCTCGCAGAACAGGTGATCTACATCGTACGTGGCACAGATGTACGCCACGTGACCATTGAGCAGTTGGAACGAGAGGCCAAAGGATAGAAGGGTAGAGACCAAACCTAACAAAATAATCACCAGCGCAGATTCAATCTCCACTAACATTACGCTCATGACGAACTGCCACGTTTACCCACGGGTTGAAACCTACGGTTAAATTCATCAGGCTGCTGGAGAGTACTCAAGTCTTCCGGATACGGGCCGATACAGCCTGTTGGCCGGCACTAGGTCCCCCTGTTGCTTGTTAACGTGACAGATCCTTTTGGTTAGGAGATACCTCCATGTCAGTACAAACTATTTCTGCCCCACGCGCCAATACCTACCAGCCCTCTCAGTTTCAAACCCCTGCCCAACGGGGTTCCCAACAATCATCGAACGTATCCAGCGCCAAGAACATAATACCTCACCCCGTTGTCGCCGCCTCAAATTCCCCCAAGGCCAACACAGCTAAAAGCGATAACGACAACGATGACAGCCCTCGACTTGGCGGAAAGATTGATATTAAGACCTGACAGCAAAAACAAACGAGCGCGACGCATCCATCAAAACCCGCTGATGAATGCGTCGCGCTCTTGTTAATCCGCCCCTACTTTACTGCTCAAGCATACCCATTAGCAATCCGATGCTCGCAGCATCACTCGTCGCGCAACAGATACTCTGCGCCACAATAGGGACAACGTGCCCCACCCTTTTTCTCGACAGCCAGAAATACCTTTGGATGGGAATTCCACAGTGTGGTCCCAGGCATCGGACAATGGAGAGGCAGATCGGCACGGGTAACAGTATACAAACGCTGGGCATTAGACGCAACTGGCGCCTCCCATGGAGCAGCAGCGGTATGGGTCTCGTTCATGACATGGTCCTTTGAGAAAAGGAAAATCTGACAGGCGTAAGAACAGGAGAAAGCAACCTCCCCCCTTCTGTTCAAAGCACAGACAGTTGGGGAGAGACTCACGACTATAAAGGCGACGATCCGCCATGTTCTACATTCACACCAGACTCAGCCACTGGGGATAATGCTCACGCCGCCCCTGAACCTGGTCGAAAAACAAGGTCTGGAGACGCTCCGTAATGGGGCCTCGACCACCATTGCCGATCGCCCGTCCGTCCAGTTCACGAATCGGTGTAACCTCCGCAGCAGTACCGGTAAAGAACGCCTCATCCGCAATGTAGACCTCGTCGCGCGTAATCCGCCGCTCTTGGACATTCAATCCACTATCCTGGGCAAGACGGATCACGGTATCACGGGTAATGCCTTCCAAAGCCGAGGTCAGTTCAGGGGTAAAGAGGACGCCGTTGCGGACAATGAAAATATTCTCACCACTCCCCTCAGCCACAAATCCATTTACATCCAACAACAACGCCTCATCATGACCCGAGGAAATCGCCTCGCGCAGAGCGAGCATGGAATTGATGTAATTGCCAGTGGCCTTGGCCTTGCACATCGTCACGTTGACGTGGTGCCGGGTGAATGAAGAGGTATGTACTCGAATGCCGCGCTCGATTCCCTCCTTGCCCAGATAGGCTCCCCACTCCCAAGCGGCCACCATGACATGGACACGCAAACCGTCAGCACGTAGCCCCATACCCTCCGATCCGTAAAAACACAGCGGGCGGATATACCCCGATTGAAGACCATTTGCCCGTACCACCGCCTTTTGAGCCTCGTTCAATGTCGCACGATCGAAAGGAATGGTCATACCCAAGATGTGGGCCGAGCGAAACAACCGGGCAGTATGGTCTTCCAGACGAAAAATGACGGTCCCCCGTCCGGTTTGGTAGGCACGTACCCCTTCGAATACCCCCATTCCATAGTGCAAGGAATGGGTCAACACGTGGGTCTTTGCCTCACGCCAGGGGACCATCTCCCCATCCAACCAGATGAAACCGTCGCGGTCAGACATGCTCATAGCGGGGTTCTCCTCGCAAGAATTGATACTAATCAGGATGGCGTATATCGATACGCCCCCTGTTTTCGGGATTATGCCGTAGTTTGTGCGGCAGTGCAGCGTTTACATCAGCCACGGTAGAGCCTCACCCTGCTCGGGTCACTCAACTATTTCCAACTAATTGTTTGTAGTGTTTTTCTTGTTTTGATAACTGGAATGGAGGGAGAGTACACGCTGGACATAGCCAGTGGTCTCGGCGTAGGGCGGGATACCACCGTAGCGAGTTACCGCGTTTTCACCTGCGTTATAGGCAGCCACGGCCAGGGGCAGATTGTTACCGAACATATCCAACAAATCCCGGAGATAACGCACCCCGCCGTAGACGTTCTCGGTAGGGTCGAAGGCATCGCGGACACCGTAACGATGCGCGGTGTCAGGCATAAGCTGCATCAACCCAGCCGCCCCCTTCCGCGAAACGGCCATGGGATTGAATGCACTTTCCGTGTGGATCATCGCACGCACCAGGGCCTGGTCAACCTGATAGGCCTGTGCGGCCTCTGCCACAATCGAGTCGTAGGCCGATTGTCGAGCGGTTAGAGTTAAGAGAGGGCCAGGCATCAGCGAGGGCCTACTCGAGATCGTACGCAATGCCAACTCATAGCGTTGATCACCGGTACGAACATTAGTGAAATGTCGTATACCAACTTTATCTACGTAGGAATAGATGGAGGTATAGGCCGCAGAGAGACTAGGGCGAGAGGCAATCGGAGGGGAAGATACCGGAGGAACAACGCTCGATTGCGGCACGGGGGTGCTCGGCCCCACCGCCTTAGCTACCTCTGCCACCGATGGAACTGGGGGCCTGGCAACCACAGGCACAACGGTTGACGACTTCGCAGGTAACGGTACCCTCGCCTTCTCAACATAGGTCAATACTCTATCGGAAGAATGGACATTGGTGATATTCAAAACTCCGTTGCGATCTCGCCACATACGAATGCCGTCCCGCGATCCAGCCACGGCCACCGAACTGGACAGCACACCGGAGAAGACAACAACAGACACACACCATCTAAATCGATGGCTCAGCATTTCAGTAGTCTCCCTTTTTTCGACGATGACGAGTAGGCGTCCCCATACGGCAAACCGCTGTATTATGGTACCTTTTTTACAGAGGGTGGGCTATCCTAAAAAACCCTTAGAACATTTCCGATTAGTTTGGAAGGACATCAACACCCTGGTAAAAGCTCAGGCCCCAGCGGGGCTGCATTATTAAAAACCGGGGGAGGTTACCCCCGAAATTTAATAATGCGCCTCGCTGGGGCCTGAACGTATTCCGGGAATGCTCAGCTAGATCTCTTTCTTCAAGTCCATAATCGCGGTTACCGTTTCCTTGGCCGCCACGGAAAAATCTCTCTTCAATATCGAGATAGCTCCAGCCTTATCACCCATCTCGACTTTCTCCACCACCTTTCCAGCACAACGATGGAAATGCGCATGATTGGCAACTAGGTTGGCATAACGGCGAAGGGCTTTATACTTTTTGCCTTCTCCATAGATCCACTTGCCCAGCACACACAGATCGTCCTTGCAAACCGTCGCGCTCTCAAGTTTTTCGGTAGTGGTGCCATCAATAAATTGGTTCAAACGCAGCTTCCATTTGATGTGTGCCGCAATGGCGTCATCAAAGTGCGAAGTTTTTGTTTTCTCAGCAGTAGTAGTAGCCTGGGCGGAAGATTTAATCGCACTTTTCCCCGAAGTATCGACCCTAAATACAGCAACCACGCTAGATAGATTTCGTGCCTGGTCGCTTAGTGATTCGGCGGTAGCCGCTGCCTCCTCGACCAGGGCGGCATTCCGCTGCGTTACCTCGTCCATTTGTACAATGGCCTGATTCACCTGTTCGATACCGATGCTTTGTTCCGTCGAGGCCGCTGCGATCTCCGTAATGTTGTCGGTCAGTTTCTTGATGGATGTGACGATCTCCTCCATCGTCTGGGTTGCCTCGCTCACCAATTGAGCACCATTCTCCACTTTCTCTACCGAGTTGCCGATCAGGGTCTTGATCTCCTTGGCCGCCATCGCAGAACGCTGCGCTAAAGTACGCACCTCCGCCGCCACTACAGAGAAACCGCGCCCCTGCTCACCTGCCCGAGCTGCCTCAACTGCGGCATTCAAGGCAAGAATATTAGTCTGGAAAGCAATGCCATCGATTACTGAAATAATATCTACGATCTTGTGCGAAGAATCATTGATCGAATTAATAGTAGTAACTACTTGACCCACTACCTCACCACCTTGACCAGCCACTTTGGCAGAATTAAGGCCAAGTTGATTGGCCTGTCGGGCATTCTCGGCGTTTTTCTTTACCGTAGCGGTCAACTCCTCCATGCTGGCGGCAATTTCCTGCAAGGAAGAGGCTTGTTCTTCGGTACGCTGTGACAGGTCCTGATTACCAATCGCAATTTCCTTGGCTGCGGTATCAGTGGCATCAATTGTTTCCTTGATATCAACGACCAGTTTTCTTAAATTCTCTACAGTAGCATTAATAGCCCGTTTGGTCTGATCGAACAGGCCCGGGTAGTCTTTAGAAATAGTCTCGGTCAGGTCTCCATGTGCCAAGGCATCAGCAACCCGTATAATGTCGAGGAGACCTTTCTCGGTTACCTCGGAGAGTTGATTAAGTAATTCAGATAGAATCTTGATATAACCTTGCCTACCCCCCGGGTCAAGCCGAACACTAAAATCTCCCTGGCCTGCAGATAAAGCAATAAACTGAATATCATTGACAATTCCGTTAAGTGCATCAACTGTATGATTGACACCCTGCTTGGTTTCTCCGAACAGACCGGGATAATCTTTAGTGATACTTTGTGAAGAATCGCCGCTGGCTAAAGCCTGCACCACACGAATTACATCCTTGAGACCATTTTCGGTGGTAGTAGAGAGTTGATTGAGCAATTCCGACAGAGTCTTCGTATATCCAGACTTACCATCCAGGCTTATTTTGACGCTAAAATCACCATGGTTGGCAGCAGCAGTAACAATACCCTCGATTTCGGTAACAATCTTACGCAGATTGTCCTGCATGAGTTTCATGAAACCAAGTAACTGTCCAATCTCATCGTGGCGAGCAATAACAATCGAGCTACTCAAGTCGCCGGCAGCAATGCGATTGGCAACATCAGCAGCGATCCGTAGCGATTGTGTAATGCCTCGAATCAAAAGGAAGCCGACACTAATTGCAACCAATAGACCAATGATAATGGACGCTATAACAATAGCACGGGTCGTTCTATAACTGGTTTCTTCCTTTTCAAACTCATCCCTTCCGGCGTCCAACTGAAGTTGCAACAACTTTTCCGCCAATTGCTTAGTAACTTCAAAGGTGGGACCAACGACTTTAATCAACTGTTCATTGCCAACCGCAAAATCACCCGCCAAGAACTTCTCACTGGTTCCTGTTAGTCCCTCTTTGACAAACTGTTTTCTCTTCTCTATATATTCCTCCGCCAGCTTACGCTCCTCCTCGGTAAGCTGCGATGCCATGTATTCCTTCCAGATTTCACTTATCCTTTGAATATTTTCCTTGACCTTGTCGGTGTGCATGGTAAGGGAGTGATTGTGGAGCTTACTTTCCGGAAGACGGGGGTCATGCATCGACGCTAAATGAAGCTGACGAACGTTTTCGGACATTAAATTATTGATAATACTCAGTTGAGTAGAGGGAATTAGGCGATCTTCATAAAGACTTTTCAACCCAAGATTGGTATTACTCATACCATGGAGACCGAGAAAACCGATAAAAACCAGTAACACAGAGAGCAAGCCAATAATGAGAATAAGCCGGGATTGGATAGTCGCATTACTGAACATAGTTTTCCTCTTCCTCAATTAAGTTAGGTATAAAATCGAGCCTTCTCATTTACTGAAAGCAGGATGGTCCTCGTTTCTCGATAGAGACAGTAGTTCCGCGCTGCGGAATTTGCAGTGGAGTCACATTCCATATTCTTTCGGCATACTCTCGTACCGCACGATCACTCGAAAAGGAACCCATCGCAGCAATATTTAGAATGGCGTGTTGGGTCCAGGTTTCTGAATCGTGGTAGGCGGCCTCTACTCGGGCCTGACAAGCCGCATAAGCGGCATAATCGGCTAGCACTAAGTAGGGATCTCCGCCGACGGTGAGTCGTTCTACCAGCGGACGAAAACGGTCAGGGTCGGTCACGTTAAAATAACCTTCGCCAATCATCTCCAACACCAGCCGTAGCTCACCCACATAAAATTGCCAAGGATCGTAACCATCGCGGCGTAGGCGAAAAACTTCTGTCGCACTCAGACCAAAGAGAAAGAAGTGATCGGCACCGACTGCGTTGCGGATCTCAATATTGGCGCCATCGAGGGTACCAATGGTCAGTGCCCCGTTAAGGGCAAGTTTCATATTGCCCGTGCCCGAGGCCTCATGACCGGCCGTGCTAATCTGCTCGGAAAGTTCCGCCGCAGGGACAATCTGCTCGGCAAGGGTCACATTGTAATTGGGAAGAAATACCACGCGCAGCCGCCCTTCCACCAAGGGGTCATGGTTAATCACATCGGCCACGCTATTGATTAAATGTACGATGAGTTTGGCCAGATGATAACTGGGGGCTGCCTTTCCCGCGAAGATAATGGTACGTGGCACCATCGCCATGCCCGGATTTTCCCGTAGACGCCGATATTGCGCCACCACGTAGAGAATATTGAGCAACTGGCGTTTATATTCGTGGATACGTTTGATCTGAACATCAAACAAGGAGGCGGGGTCTACGATAATTCCCACTTGGCGTTGAATGAAGGCGGCCAAGGTCTTCTTATTGGCATGCTTGACATTTCTAACTTCTTCCCCAAACCCCGCATCCGCTGCCCAAGGACGAAGTTCGGTCAGAAGATCTAGATCCGTCGCCCAACACTTCCCCAACACTTCCCCAATTAAAGCAGCAAGGCCGGGATTAGCCAGCAATAGCCAACGACGTGGGGTGATACCGTTGGTAATATTAAGAAAACGCTCTGGATAGATGCGATGAAAATCAGCGAAAATGGTTGTTTGCATCAATTCGCTGTGGAGAGCAGCCACGCCGTTAATATGATGGCTACCCACACAAGCAAGATGCGCCATCCGTAAGCGTCGATCATTATGTTCGTCGATTAGGGAGATCCGAGCAAGCAACGCTGCATCTCCGGGACAATGGTACGCTGCTTCCTGCAACAACTCATAATTGATTCGGTAAATGATCTGTAAATGACGCGGCAATAGAGTTTCGAAGATCACCACCGACCAAGTTTCCAGGGCCTCTGGTAGCAGGGTATGGTTGGTATAACTAAAACAGCGCCGCGTAATGTTCCAGGCATGGTCCCAAGATAGGTGGTAGTGATCTACCAGGAGACGCATCAATTCGGCCACCGCAATCGCGGGATGAGTATCGTTGAGTTGGATCGCAGCACGTTCCGGGAGCAGATCGAAATCGGTATGGCGTTGTAGATAGGTATTGATGATATCTTGCAGCGAGGCAGAGACAAAGAAATACTGCTGACGCAGTCGCAATTCTCGACCTACGTCAGTGGTATCGGAGGGATAGAGGACACGGGAAATATTCTCGGTGGCATTCTTTTCCTCTACGGCTCGGATATAGTCGCCACGATTAAAGTAATCGAGGTCAAAATCGCGGGAGGCCTTGGCCGACCAAAGCCGTAGCGAACTCACCTTGGGAACACAAAAACCCGGAATCGGAATATCGTAGGCCATCGCCATAACATCGTGGGTATCTACCCACAGGCTGCGCAGAACATCACCCTCCTCGCGCACCTCCAATACCTTACCCCCAAAACGTACCGTATACAAAACCTCAGGGCGCGGAAATTCCCAGGGATTCCCGTAGCGTAACCAATTGTCCGGGCGCTCCACCTGGGCACCAGTTGCGTCAATACGTTGAGAAAAAATCCCGTATTCGTAACGGATCCCGTAGCCACACCCAGGGAGATTCAAGGTCGCCATGGAGTCTAAGAAACAAGCGGCCAGCCGTCCCAGACCACCATTGCCAAGACCGGCCTCGTATTCCATATCCAAGACCTCATCGAGTGACATTCCTATTTCACCAAGAACATCCCGAACGACCCCCAAGACTCCGAGATTAATAAGTCCGTTGGTCAAAGAACGACCGATTAGAAATTCCAAAGAGAGGTAATATACCCGTTTTGCATCGGTTTCCTCGTGGATTCGTTGACTATCCATCCAGCGATCGGTTAATCGGTCACGAACGGTATAAGCGAGCGTAATAAACCAGTCACGCACGGTCGCGGCGGTCTGCTCTTTGGCTAAAGAATAGGTCAGACGTAGCGCCAGTGAGCGACGCAGAGAGACAGGGTCCAATCCCAGATATTCGGCTTGGAAGAGGCGGGTTTCGGCACGGCTAACCATAGCTAACCATATCAGAGTTAAAAAATCCAGGTAACCGCTTCCCCCACTCGTTAAGAGGAGAGGAAAACAATTACAACTTTGATTATATATTACCCCAAGTTGCTACCTATGCGCTGAGAAACGGAAAAGCCCCTCTCCCGGAGGGAGAGGGGAGAAAAACACGCCAGGTAGAAACTTAAGTTACATAAATTTACGCTATCTCGGATAGGTCACAGCTTAAGTTAAACTATCCCTTAACCTCCACCTTGGCCTGCTCCCGTAAATGCTGGATGTATTCCTGAAGCTTGGTTCTCTGGACGACCATTTTGATCCGGTCTTTGATGCTATCAAAGGCGGGGGGAGGCGTTTCCCGAGTATCCTCATGAAGGATCACGTGCCAACCAAATTCAGTATGAACCGGTTGGGCAGTATATTTTCCTTTGGGCAGGACCGCGATCGCATCAGAGAATGGTTTGACCATCTGATTGCCATTAAACCAACCTAGATCGCCACCCTCAGTAGCATTATCTTTTGACTTTTCCTTGGCAATTTTAACGAAGTCACCACCCGCATTAAGCTCCACAATAATGGCCTTGGCCTCTTCTTCGGTAGGAACCAGGATATGGCGTGCTTTATATTCAATGACGGCCATGTCCTTGAGGTGCTCGGTGTAAAACTTTTGCAGCTCTTCCTCACTGGATGGCATATTGTCGGCAGCGGCCTTTAATTCAGCAGCGACCAACAAATTTTCCCGCAAGGTGACAATCTCGGCAGCTATCTCTGGCTGTTTGTCAAGACCGCGTTTCAATGCGTCTTGGAGAACGACCTCACGTTTTACCAATTCCTCGATAACCATCTTGCGGTCTCGATTGGAACCTGCGGGACGGGTGGCGAGGTAGCGATCATAAGAAGCCTGAGTAATGATGGTTCCATTAACAGTAGCGATGACCGCATCCGCCGCCTGCGGGACGTCGTCGGCAACGGCTAGAGAGATTCCCATCATCAGGTTTGCACCCACGAGTGCAGCACCAAGAAATACTCTTTGATTAATACGCATAGGATATTCTTCCAGTTCAGAATAACGATGGGCAATCTGCCCGAAGGGTAACGGAGGCAATTATAAGGATGCCATCAAAGGTGGGTAACAAAAAACGCAATCAAAATTCCTCCTAATACTGATCAAGAGAGAATCCTTTCCTACTTTGATTACGTTGATTGATTAGGTCTTTTGACGGTATCCTAAAACTGTTTACGGCAAGACCTTGCGAAAGGGTTTGACCACTACCCGCGCATAGATACCGGCCTCTGCGTAGGGGTCAGTAGCAGCCCAGGTGTTGGCGGCTTCCAGCGAAGGGAATTCAGCGACCACCAGGCTACCGGTGAAACCAGCGGTACCTGGATCTGCGGCGTCGATGGCCGGATGAGGACCGGCCAGGATGAGACGACCTTGGTCGCGAAGCGCCTGGAGACGCGCCAAGTGGGCAGGACGGATATTGCGTCGTACCTCCAGGGTGTCGGGGGCGTCTTCGGAGATGATGGCGTAGAGCATGGTTTGGGTCGGCCTGGATGAGTCAACCGGCAGGAATGGCTCGATGGAGGGAGCACGATGGTCGGGGCGCACTGTAACACGTACCCAACGCCAGGTCCTATGGCGTGAGTCAGCCACCCTTGCAGCCTACCAACCAAGCTGGGACACTTCGCTACGGGTACGGTCTCGGTGATTCAAGGTCAACCGTCCCACTTTAAGGCACGTGGAGGGCCGCGTTTTCAGATGAAGGTTACCGCCATCACTTTGTGCAATGTGAAACAGTTTGATCGACTGGAAATCCCCGTAAGAAATCGAATAAACGAGGCAGAGGTCGATAGATTCTTATTACTAGGTGATACCGGCGCAGGAAAGACCACGATCCTTCAGGCGGTGGCCCTCTGCCTTTCTCTGGCGTCGGGTCGCACCCGAGATGTTGATCATTTCGATTGGACCCACTGGCTGCCAGGCCGTTATGAGCGCAAGGCAATACCGATAGTGGAATTGGATATAGAATTTACATCGGAAGAGATTGATGCAACCCGTGAAGTAGCGGAACGCTGGTATCATGCGGGCCTCAGTGGAGGAGAAAGTCGTGGCTATGTAAAACCGGGTGAGGCACATCAAGTACGCCTGCGTTTGGAAGGTCGCCGCTATTCTGCAGATTCGCAGGAGGCGCTCTACCAATTCCGTGGCCGCCGTTACGCAGAACAATTGTTACGTACCGATCCGACTGCGCGGAACTTCTTTGATCGCCTGCCTGGAGTCTTCTGGTTTGATCAGTTCCGAAATCTCGCCAATCAATCACCGGATATTGACGAGGGCAAGACCACAGAATCAAACGGGAGGGGTTCCTATCCGGTTGGAATATCTCGCCTGCGCGAGCACCTCAACCGTTGGCAGTTGGCACGCATTACCCGAGGACCTTTCCGTCGAGACTATCTGCTGGAGCTAGAAGGTCTCTATCAGACGATGTTTCCGGGCCATTCTTTTGGTGTCCCCGAGCCAATTGCCCGTCAGGGGGTATCGATCCCGTCTAATTATTACTTTATCCTCTCCGACGGCAGACACAGCTACGATATTGAAGAGATGTCAGCAGGAGAACAGTCCATCTTCCCCATGCTTTATGCGTTGGTACGCCTTCAGATTCGTAGTTCTGTAGTGTTGATTGACGATATCGATATCAATCTTCATCCAACCCTAGCCCAGCGCTTTGTTGCGGCGTTGCCATCCATGGCGCGGAATTGCCAATTCATTTATACATCCCACAACGCTATAATCACCGATGTTACTGGTCCCGATCAGGTCTTCCAATTGCCGAGGAAGGATGATCTGTACCTGTACTAACCTGCGCGTTGGTTAGGGGACAAGCAAGTAAAAATAATCTATTATTAGTCCAACCAAAAAATAAGACATGAAATTGCTAAAATTATGAAAAATTCTGATGGACGTTCTCTCGATCACTCTACCCTTGAGTATATAAGGCTTCAAGCAGTAAAAGCTGTACGTAAAGGAATGTCTCCTAGGGAGGTGGGCGAGATTTTCGGTATGCACCGATCGAAGGTGTACGAATGGGTGAAGAAGGCAAAAGAGATGGGTCTAGCTACGTTAAATGCGAAACCTGTCCCTGGAAGAAAATCCTTCATCAATGAACAGCAAGAAGGAATACTCGTATTCTGGCTGTGCGCATTTACCCCATTGGATTTTGAATTCTCGACAGTCTTATGGACAACTGAAATGATAAAGACATTAATAGAGAGGAAATTTTCTATTTACATGAGTCGTTCCGCGGTGGGCCGTTTTTTGCGCCGCATTAATTTAACTCCACAACGGCCAGTATATCGTGCGATAGAGAGGGACCAATTTTCAGTAGATAATTGGATTAACAAAGAGTTTCCTAGAATCAAAGAGTTGGCAAGTAATGAGGGTGCTATAATCTATTTTCTTGATGAGGCTGGGGCGCGCACCGATTATCACGCGGGTACAACTTGGGGGCTAGAAGGTTTAACTCCCATAATTCCCTCCACTGGTGGACGTTATCGCATAAATATGATCGCTGCGATAACTTCTGAAGGAAAGATGCATTTCCAAATAGGTCCCTCATCGCTCAATGGTGGTGCGTTTGTTGAATATCTAAAAATTTTGGCTCAAGAGAATTCATGCCCCATCTATATTGTAACAGACGGGTATTCTGCCCATCATGCAAAAGTAGTTAAGGAATATCTGGAGACGACAAATGGAAAGGTTAAAATATTCTTTCTTCCCACCTATTCTCCACACCTTAATCCTGTCGAGCTAGTATGGAGCAATATTAAGACACAAGGAATTGCGCGTCACCTTATTCGTAATGTGGAGGAGTTAAAAAATAAAGCTACTCAACTTTTAGAGGATTTAAAAAAATCGCCAGAGAAAGTCAGAGAACTTTTTAAAGAAGAATCCGTCCAATATGCTATTTAGCTGGAGTCCCCTAACCAACGCGCAGGTTAGTAGTCTCTGATAAGCTGCGGCGGTCATAAAAATACTTGGTTGTCTCTTTCACCTCCTTGAGAATCCCGATGGTAGTTACCCCAATTGCTCGTATTGCCCTTTTCTTGCTTCTTTCGGCCTGCGCCGTTCATCAAGCGAGGGCCGCTCAAGATTTTGATACTTGGTTGACTGGTTTACAGGCAGAGGCTCGAGGGCAAGGAATTTCCGAGATCATATTAGAGGATGCCTTTTCAGGCGTTGCCCCGATCGCACGCGTCATTGAACTGGACCGCCACCAACCCGAAACGACCATGACGTTTGCACAATATCTGAAAAATATCCTACCAAACTCCAGAATCGTCCAAGCACGACGCCATTATCGTGAAAATCGCGAATTATTGGAGAATATTGGAGAACGCTACGAGGTCCAGCCCAATTTTATCGTGGCGTTTTGGGCAATAGAAAGTGACTTCGGCCGCAACCAGGGTGGGTTTTCAGTAATTGCTGCCCTAACTACACTTGCCTATGATGGACGGCGCTCAGACTATTTTCGTGGTGAGTTGTTAGATGCCTTGCATATCCTACAACGAGGTGATGTGAAGCCTTCACGCATGATCGGGTCATGGGCGGGCGCAATGGGCCAAGCCCAATTCATGCCCTCGGTATTTCTGAAATACGGTATAGACTATGACGGTAATGGTCGCCGCGATATTTGGAGTAGTCGTGCCGATGTTCTGGCCTCTGCGGCCAATTATCTGCACAACGTCGGCTGGCATAACGACGAGAACTGGGGGGCGGAGGTTCGCCTACCCACCGGTTTCGATTCTGGGCGGATGGGACTGGACCACCCCCAAACTCTGGAGGAGTGGAACGAGCTTGGGATTCGTTATGCGGATGGGCGACCGTTGGCGGGTAATCTCACTGCCTCTATCCTTCAGCCCGGCGGCCCTGGTAATCGAGTCTTTGCGGTCTATCCCAATTATCATGTGATCCGAGTCTGGAATCGTTCTAATTATTTCGCCACCACCGTGGGATTACTGGCGGATGCCATCGTTGCCCCACAACAACCGCCATCATCACAACCATCCGCCAAACCAGTTAGACACCTCCAAAAGAAGAAAAACAGAAAATAATCCAAATTGCCATCTAATGCCTAGCCGAGAACTTTGATCTTGTGTTTCGCAACCCATAGGGTTTTCCTCGTTCCCACGCCCTGCGTGAAACGAGATAAATGGCTGGAAACCCTCCGGGTTGCAAAATCAAGGCTGTTTCGGTTAGACACTAGACCTTATCGGAAACCTCACCCCCCAACCCCCTCTCCTTAACAGGAGAGGGGGAGAATTATTCCGTTGTTATGCTTAACTCCTGGACGGAACAGGCAAAAAATCTCCCCCTCTCCTGTTAAGGAGAGGGGGGCGGGGGGTGAGGTTTTGGGTTTCCGATAATGTCTACTAGCTATCCATCATTCCGGAAATCTATGCCAGAATGACGGCCTAACAGTTTGCCAGCTAACAACTTGGGTGAAGTAATTTTCTCACCCGTCAAGATCCCCGCTCTCCCACATTGTTAACTGTTTAGGCCCCTTAGAGGAAATAAACAATTAACCACTACGCATTCACCCATGTCCCAATCGCACAAAGCCATCGCATTAATCTCCGGTGGTCTTGACTCCCTCCTAGCAGCACGAGTGATCCTCGAACAAGGGATTCACGTAGAGGGTATCAATTTCTACACTGGATTTTGTGTCGAAGGACACACCCATGCTATCCGACGCCAGGATAACCAGCGACCTAAACGCAATAGCGCGTTGTGGGTCGCGGAGCAACTGGGAATTCGGCTTCATATCATTGATATCTCCGAACCCTACAAAGAGATTGTTTTACACCCACGCCATGGCTATGGGGCCAATCTGAATCCGTGTCTCGATTGCAAGTGCTTCATGGTGGAAAAAGCACTAGAGTGGTTGCGTGCCCACAATTTTGACTTTATTATCACCGGCGAAGTGATTGGACAGCGCCCAATGTCACAACGTAAAGATACGATGCCGGTCATTGCCCGCGAATCTGGGGCCGGTGATTTGTTGTTGCGTCCATTGTGTGCCAGAAATCTACCTCCTACCTTACCCGAACGGGAAGGATGGGTAGATCGCACACGCCTCTACAACTTTAATGGTCGATCCCGTAAACCACAAATGGCCCTAGCGGCTCATTATGATCTACGGGACTATGCCCAACCTGCCGGGGGTTGCTGCTTTCTGACCGATGCCTCCTATTCCGCGAAGCTTACCGACCTGTGGGAATCGCGCGGTCAACGTAATTACGATCTGGACGATATTCTCTTGCTCAAGATCGGTCGCCACTTACGTCCACGCCCTCATTTCAAACTGATTGTCGGGCGCGAAGAGGGAGAAAATAATTTTCTGGAGGGTTACCGTAAACGTTTTATCCATTTACGTATCCTCAGTCATCTCGGCCCTTTGGTTCTGGTGGACGGAATCCTACAGAACCCCGAGGATCGTGAATTAGCGGCCCGACTCTCCGCAAGATTTTCCCAAGGACGAGATGCAGAGGTGGTAGAAGTAGAATTGATCGAACTAGACGGTACCTCCACCAAAATAACCGTAGCGCCCCTTGGCGCCCATGAAATACCGGAATCATGGTATCGTTGAGGGATCGGATTATTTATTCGTGTACCACAACCTTAGTTCATTAGACATTATCCGAAACCTTCCCTCCTCTTCTGGGAGAGGGACAGAGATGAGGGTAACGGGAATTAGGATTCAGTTAGTTACCGCCCTCACCCCCACCCAGTCCCAGTCCCTCTCCCAAAGGGAGAGGGATTGGGTGGGTTTCGGATAATGTCTGTTAATGTCCCTGCGGCTACGGTCGTAGGCTTCTCGGAGATGCTGATGAAAAAGATTCGAGTAGTTCTCTCCGCAGCTATTTTCTGTGCTGCGCTGCCCGTTTATGCCCTGAGCCTGGCCGACCTATCTAATCAGGAAGCAGGTACGGGCCTCAGGGAGGCCCTTTCCCAAGGTGCAGAAAAATCCGTGGAGTTTCTCGGTAAACAGGATGGTTTTCTCGGTAATGCCAAGGTCAAGATCCCGTTGCCAGACGCGTTACGCAGTATTGAAAGTGGTTTGCGTCTCCTCGGATTACAGCGCCAGGCTGATGAATTGATCGTTGCAATGAATCGTGCGGCGGAGGCTGCTATCCCAGAAGCCAAGGCACTATTGGTCGATGCAGTTAAAAAGATGACGCTGGATGACGCGAAAAAGATTCTTACCGGCGGTGACACCTCCGCCACAGATTTCTTTCGCAGGACTACTTCCAGCCAACTTGCCCAGCGTTTTCTTCCGATCGTAAGCAAGTGGACCAGCAAGGTCGGTCTGGCTGAGAAATATAACGCTATTGTCGATAAAAGTTCGTCGCTGGGCCTGACCGGGAAGAATGAAAAGGTCGAGAATTACGTTACACGCAAGGCCCTGGATGGGTTGTATCTTATGATTGGCGAGCAGGAACGCGCTATTCGTAAAAATCCAATGGGGGCGGCTAGCGGTGCTGCCCAAAAGGTCTTTGGATTGCTTGGTCGATAGCACAGGGTAGTAAACCCGAGTTGCTACCTATGTGGTGAAAAAAGAAAAAGCCCCTCTCCCGTGGGGAGAGGGGCGGAAAGTGCGCTAGGTGGCAACTTGGATTAGGTCACTGCAATAAGACCAGGAAGGAAGAATCGTCGCGACGGATCTTGAGTAACATATTTTTCCCACTCGCTCGCCCCATCCGCCGCAGGTCATCCAAATCGCGTATTGATTGACGATTGACCGCCACGAGTAGATCGTTTTCTTGCAATCCAACGCTTGCCGCTGAACTATCTGGGGTTACCTTGACCACCATCACCCCCTCTACTTCTCCGAAGAAGGGAGAATCTTCGCTAATGGTGCCAAAAGTTGCCCCACGTAGGCGAGGATCTAATTGATCGCCGGCCAGAGTTTCGCTACGTGGTTCAGTGATTCTGACAGTGAGTTGTACAGGGTGACCATCCCGCAAAGTCCGCAACTCGGCTTTGGTTCCCACCGCTAAAACTCCAAAAGTATTGCGCAAATCCCGACCACTACGCACGGATCGGCCGTTAATCGCAACGATCACGTCTCCCACCCGTAGTCCCGATTGCTCCGCAGACGAACCACGCACCACTTTGGCCACCACCGCCCCCTGCGGTGGAATACCAAAGGCCGTCGCCAATTCTGGGGTAAGATCCTGAAGATGAACTCCGAGACGACCCCGACGCATCCGTCCATATTCGGTAAGCTGGGTTACGACCTGATGCGCCATATTAACTGGAATGGCGAAACCAATACCCACGTTACCGCCATTGGGGGCGAGGATCGCCGTATTAATCCCGATCAACTCGCCACGTAGATTGACTAAGGCGCCGCCAGAATTACCAGGATTGATTGATGCGTCCGTCTGGATAAAATCCTCATAACCCTCAATACCCAATCCCGAACGACCCAAGGCACTCACGATCCCCGAGGTTACAGTCTGTCCCAAACCAAAGGGATTGCCGATCGCAGCTACAAAATCTCCCACCCGAAGCTGATCGGAATCTCCCATCGGGACAGCGGTAAGACGCTCGGCTGGGACCTGAATAATGGCAATGTCGGTATCCGAATCGGAACCCACGAGATGGGCCTGAAGGATACGACCATCTTGAAGGGTAACGGTAATTTCATCAGCCTTGTCCACGACATGGTGGTTAGTAATGACATAACCGTGTGTAGCATCAATTACCACCCCCGACCCAAGACTCTGAGCCACGCGCTCCCGAGGCCGATCGGGGAGATCGAAGAAATGGCGAAAGAACGGATCTTCAAGCAGTGGACTTTTACGGACCCGTACCCGCGAACGGGTTGAGATATTTACCACTGCTGGCAAGATTGGTTCTAGAACCGGGGCAAGACTGGGCAATTCCCTCCCGTCGATAAGCCGTGCGGGCAATGCTCCCGCCATCAATGGGGCTGTACTCAACAGCAAATAAAACAGAGTAATCAATGTTCCTACATTGGATATTGTCGCGCGCTTCATAACGTGTAACACCCTACCGATCAAACGCCTTCTGTCGCCAAAGTAAAACTGGCGACAGTGAGAAATTTACGGACGAGGCAGACGCGGTTTATGCCTTCCCCACGTCGTTCGATTCCAGGCTCGTTCGTGTAGCCAATACAGAACGAGTTTGGCAACTATCTCCCCCGCCGCAATGGTCGCCGCAATTACGGCAGTACCAACAATCACCCAGCTGACAAAAAAAGTAGCGAGGGTACCCGTGATACGCCACGAGACCGCTTTAAGAAAGCTTCGGAAATTTGTTTCCATAAGTTCATTTCTGAGTGGTTGGTGCAAATAATCGATCTGCTAACGATACTTCCTGCGAGCAATCCCCTCAATGGATACCTAGACCGAGGGCCTGCCAAATGGCACGAGTTGGACCGGATTGATTCATGGTATAGAAATGGAGGCCTGGCGCCCCGGCCTCCAGTAGCCGCCGACATAGATCGGTGACTACATCCAGTCCAAAGGCACGGATCGATTCGATATCATCGCCATAACTCTCTAAACGTCGACGCAGCCAGCGTGGGATCTCGGCACCGCAGAGGTCCGAGAAACGAGCAAGTTGTGAGAAATTGGTAATCGGCATAATTCCCGGAACAATCGGAATATCCAACTTCATCTGTTCACAACTGTCCACGAAACGTAGATAGGCGTCCAGGTTATAAAAGTATTGGGTGATCGCACTATTGGCCCCCGCCTTTACCTTGCGTTTAAAATTATTCAGATCAACGACCGAGGAAGAGGCCTGTGGATGAAATTCTGGGTAGGCGGCTACCTCAATCTGGAAGTGATCACCGGTCTCCTTGCGAATAAATTCTACCAACTCGTTGGCATAACGTAACTCACCCACCTCATGGGTTCCCGAAGGGAGGTCACCACGCAGTGCAACGATATGACGAATCCCTCGAGAACGATAATCGTCAAGGATCTCCCTAATGCTTTCTCGGGTGGAACCAATGCAAGACAAATGAGGCGCCGCCGCATGGCCGGCATTTTGGATATCCATCACGGTGCCAATCGTGCGACTACGGGTGGACCCTCCCGCCCCGTAGGTTACAGAAAAGAAACGAGGCCCCAAGAGGGCCAGGTTGTCACGAGTTTGGCGCAGCTTCTCGGCACCTTCCTCGTTTTTAGGAGGAAAGAATTCAAAGCTGAATACCTGGGGGTGGCGACGCTGCGATTGCATGTTTATGACCTACTTAAGGGGTAAAAGGATTCGAAACTAGGTGGACAGAAAATAGTCTCGTCGTTTTCCTAATTCTGAAATAGACGTAATTAACCCAAGTTGCCACCTATTCAAAATTCGGGATCGCATCCAATCGTCCCCCCTCAATCCCCCCGTAAACGGGGGGAGGTCTGCGGCCTACTCCTTCCCCGTTTACGGGGAGGGTTGGGGAGGGGGCAAGTAGGTGGCAACTTGGGTTAATTAGACCTTATCGGAAACCTCCTCATCACCCACCACAGTCAATATAAATCATGAGGTTGCGTTGTCCGGCAGAGCTAGGTAGGGGGTTTCCGATAAGGTCTATTAAACAGAATAGGTTAGATATTAGACATTATCGGAAACCCAAAACCTCACCCCCCGACCCTCTCTCCTTAACAGGAGAGAGGGAGATTTTTTGCCTGTTCCGTCGAGGAGTTAAGCATAACAACGGAATAATTCTCCCCCTCTCCTGTTAAGGAGAGGGGGCTGGGGGGTGAGGTTTCCGATAATGTCTATTATCTAACCAAAGTTTCTACCTAACGTGCTTATTCACCATCCTCCTTCTGGAAGAGTGAGTTTTCCATTTCTCACCACATAGGTAGCAACTTGGGTTATCTATAGCAATAGTCTCGTTTATCATTCTGGTCAGCGCAGTGTTCAGCAGTACCATAACAAAAATAGTTTCCCCCCTGAAATGGCTGTCCATCCAAATCAAGCGCACCGGGATGATATCCTATGGCTTCTTTGGCACCGGAGGATTTACAAACTTCATCTCCCTTCGCCTTCAGTTCCTTAGGGACTGGACCGAAAGCACTCGGGCGATCCCAGGTAGGAATCTTGTTTTCATTGAGAACCATACGTGGTGGCATTGGATCGGGTGCGTCTCCTAGATTGAGAGATGGGAAATAGACACAGCCATCCAATAAGGATAAGATGGTTAACGAGAGCAATACAACCAAACGGTATTTCATTAGTGTCTCCGAGAAACCTCGCCCTTCAGGGCGGGGAGGAAAGGAGACGGTTTTTGCAACCGTCGATAAAAATGCCGGTTTTTCCCGGATGTCAGCCCACAAGAGCCTAGTGACGAAACCTTTCGGCTCGCTCCCTTCGCCAATGTTGCAACACATTTTTGATTCTTACGAACCTTGTAGAAAACCGTTTCATGCGTACCCGGCACATGTCTACATCTGCTGCTTTCAGAGCCTGGAGTTGAAGAAGCGCCCCAAGATGAATCTTTTACTTCGTTGCAACGTGGCCCGATGTTTTGGGCTTAGGCTGGTCAATCTCGGGCCTGTGGATGTTCTCTATAAGCCCTGGTCTTTAACCTGGGGTAATTGACCCTACTGACTTTAGTAGGACTCGTTCATTCACAAGCAAGCGAAATGGCCGTTTGATTTTCCATTGACATTTTTCATCATCGTATCTCCCAATAATATGCTTTCCTAATAGCAGGCGATACTGATCATGACCTTGGGTTTGGAAAACAACGACTTTTGGACGAAATGGAGCAGACAATAGTTTGGCAATCAACCCGTAACGTGCCAATGCGTAATAGAAAGGATGCAACAGAGAAGATACGCCCTTGCCAAGGATGCGTAGCCAATGAAGCCAATAACCGGTCAATTGGCCTTGTAAGCCTCCGGCGATATTCCGCCGCTTCTGACCACGCCAGGCGGCTACTACCCGACCTTTAATATTCTGTGGCTGCAAGAGGAAGGTATCTTCTTGGGCGTTGTTGTCACCACGGGTTGAGATACCTGAGGGGATCACTCTAACAATACGATGTACAACTGGTTGAACATTCTGCGGCGGCACGAAAAAAACTACATCGCCAACCCGCAATGGTCGATTTTCGTAAGGAACGATCTCCATAATTTCCGGTTCTAGCAAAGTCGGATTCATGCTGGGGCCAATGTAAGAGGCAAAAAACATGGCACCAGGAATATTCAATTTTTGATTAGTCACCTTTGGCCGCATACTCACTAAGAACTGGATTAGTTCCCCTCATCAGTATCGCCGAGAAACCCCGCCCTTCAGGGCGGGGAGGAAAGGGGACGGTTTTCTCCGCCCCCTTGGATAGCAAAAACTTTAAAAGTTGCCGATCTTTCCCGGCTGTCAGCCCCGTAAGGGCCTAGTGACGAACACCTTGCGATATAGCTCTGTACCATTTCTGGTCAGCAGCACTGGCTTCGACCCCGTATGCCTGTTTAACCACTGACCGCAGTCTCCGAAACTGAGGAAGCACCCCGGAGTGCCTATTGCACCGCTTGCGCGGATTCCACGATAGGGTCTCGTCGCAAAGCGACGGAGCTGGTCAACTTCAAGACTTTCTTTCACAAGCCTTGCCCTTTAGGGCGGGGTAGTTGACGGTAACTCCTCCAGGTAACCCACCCGGCGCTGCAGGAGGGTTACTACCTGCTGATTAACAAATCTGTGCTGGTCTCGCTCCCAAACGTGACGCCGGGAAAAGACCAAGCTCATCTGCCTGTTTACATAACCAGAACGGCGCCCACAGGCTGGTGGTACTGTAATAATTCTGGGCAACACACGCGCCCAAACAACGCCGTTTCATTAGGCAACGGGAACAGATCCCTTCTAATCGTTCCGGCAATCCATTTTGCAAATCCTGCAAAATAGGGTGTTCTCGCCATACCACAGCCAACGGATCTTTCCCAACCTTACCAAAAATCATATCCGGTATCTGTTCACCGATACCGCACAAGGCATAATGCCCGCTTGCGAGAACTCCCAAGATACCCAAGATCCCACAAACGCCACACCCATCTCCACTGGCGATATAACTCAAGGATCGAAAGGCTTGCGGATAATCGAAGAAAATTCCCAGTTTTGTCTTGGGCGCCAGATCCCGTTCTACATGCCGTCCCAACTCAATGAGCTCAGCGACATCCATGGTCGCTTGGGTTTCATGCAATTTCACGCCTCGCGCAGTGGGCTGCACAATGTTGAATTTAACCGAGGCTGCGCCCAATTCTTCTGCCATGCGCAAAACGCCTTCCACTTGGCTAACATTGTTGCGCATGATTGTAAAAATGATCTGAGGTCGAATGCCAACAGCAACTAGGTTTCTCACCGCCTGCTGTGCGGCTTCGAAAGACCCAGCCACTCCACGAACCCATTCGTGGGTTTCAGCATCCACTCCGTCCATACTTATTGATACGAATCGATTAGAAGATTTAGCAATCTCGGCGGCGATCTCCGGTGTACATAACAGGCCATTGGTTTCTAGCGTTAGGCTCAGATCTTCCCGCCTGATAATCTCTAATAAATGCACGAATTGAGGATGTAACAATGGCTCACCACCAGTGAGCTTGACGCCACCTAAACCCAGCGGTTTGGCTTCGCGAATAGCAGTTTCAAATAACTCAACCGGTAAAGTTGCGGAACGGCTAGCAGTTGCATCGAACTTGGGTGCCAACCAACAATGGCGGCATGCCAAGTTACATCCTTCCGTCAAATAGAAGTACAGCATATTGAGCGGATGATCCGCATTCTGTTCAACTTCATTAGTTTTCATTTCGTTATCGGTATTCATGCAATGGTTCCTCCAGCTTCACTGAATCGTCGTAAACACGCATCTGGACTAGGATGGTCGATTTGGCCGGTGATGGTATACGCTAACCCCGGACAATTGCCTGTACAATAGGGAATATAAGAACACCCTGAGCAAAATTCAAATTTTGTCAGCGGAATGGTATGTCGGCTACGGAGTTGGTTCAGTGCTGGACTGTCTTGCCATATTCCTGCCAACGAATTTTGATTGATACGCCCCAATTCGCTGTGGGCTAACATCGAGCACGGAATAACGGCTCCATCCGCACGTATGGTGATTTTGTTGCTTGGACAACCGCATGCAGTAAGATGACTGCCGTTGGAAAAGGCTGGCGCACCCTGAACTCGTGCATCCTCCATTCGGCGCCAAGCATGCCCTTCATATAATGGTCCGGCGGTTGCAGAGATACGGCCAGGATATTTCTCCGATAAACGCAACAGGGTCGTCATGGCTAACTGACGTTCTTGTACGTTCAGCATTACATTATCTGCATTCAAGCGACAGGTACCTAAGTAACCAGCGGAATTAGTACCGAATCCCGGTAGATTCAATTCTTCAAGAAGAAATTGAGCGATATTTTCGAGATCATCTACATTATTCCGATGAATCGTAGTACGCACTGCTACATTCAATCCATGGCGTTGCAAGGTGCGAATGCCACGAATCGCACGGTTGAAAGAACCCTTACCACGACAGGAATCGTGGGTCTTTGCACAGGATCCATCCACCGACACCTGCACATATTCACAACGATGCGTGCCTGCAATAAAAGCAGCGATCTTATCGTCAATTAGCGTACCGTTGGATAAGAATGAGAAACGCATCCGGTTACGAACAATTCCATCGATGAGTACAGGTAGATCATCACGGATAAATGGTTCTCCACCAGCCAAAACGACATTCATCACACCAAGGGAACCCAATTCGTCAAAGAACTTAAGCCATTCATTCGTTGGCAATTCGCTATAATCCACCTCTTGGTTATTAAAAAAGTAGCAGTATCGGCAACGTAGATTGCAACGTGTGGTAATTTCAATATCCACAGTACGAGGGGTTTTCATTAACATGGTATCACCAGTTTTATATTATCCTTCAGTGGCTCTGCCATCGAACTCATAGCCCACATAACCACGTTCTGCCAACTTCTCAATAAATGAGAAGATCTCTTCAAAGATTGCTCCTGAAGCATTTTCAAAACAAGATCTGATCTCCAGGACAATTTCCTTGAAGTGTTTTTTTCCATCCATCATTCTCCATACTGCTACACCAACAGGATTAACTACGATAGCATCAGCAGTATCTGGGTTAAAGAGAATAGCCCAATCGTCCGACTCTTCTCGGAGAACAACGATGGGATTGGCAATCGGTTTATCAGTTTTGTTCATGATTACTCCGCTCATTAATTACATTCGTGATTTCCCGATAATTCCCAGGAAATACCTAGCCTTACTTAAGATTACGGTACCTACCTTCAGGAGCTGCGCCGCCTGTACATGATGGATTTGCACTACCACCGGCCGAGCAAGTTCCTGCATTGTTAATTGGACCAGCCGTACAAGCGTTATCAGCAAGCCCCCCCATCGTACAATCCCCTTTATCTCCGCTTCCAGCTAGACAAGATCCCATCCCTTTAGCCATTTCACCTAGGGAAACAATGACCGGTGATTCGTACTTAATATGGGTGATTTCCCCGTTATCCAACATAAAGATAACCCCGCTTTTCCAGATATAAGATAGTTACTTTGATGTTCCGTGCTCCGCACAATGCGGTATCCATTTGTTGGCTGCCAACAGTTCGTTAAGAAAGTTGTTACAACAATTAAACTGATGTAAATCACCATCTATACATGGGTGAGATAACGCAGGAGAGTCGACTTTCTTCACAAGATCCGATGAGATTTTCCCGTTGCCATTGAGAGCAAGAAATTGGCGATGCCACCTTGCCTAAGACGGCCGAATTTCACCATCGCTTCCATAATGGCTGGACGCCAGAATCGAGTGCCCTACACTTTATCTCCACCTGCGATAAGGTCGCAGACTACGAAAAAACGTCCAACGCCTACGCTATGTAGGAGTTGCCACTCTCGCTCCTTGTATCCCATCTCCGATAGTTATCTCATTCCTATCAAAAGAGTTCTGTACGCTACAGCACATAGTGCAACCTTTAGTCGCAACCAAACTGATTGGAGTAGCAAAGTCTCTTCCCCCCCCACAGTCAGTTCAGTGCAATGCAATGCAGCCGATAAGAGGCGAAAACGAGTAACCTTGGGGCACCTCTTCAATTCTTGCTCTGACGTCAAAATGTATAAATGTATGAACTTTTGGGCCACTATAGTCACTCAATAGATTATAATGAAACATACAAACAGCAAAAACGCCGCTGAACGTTAATTCAGCGGCGTTTTTCGTTTCTTAGCATAGCTAACCGTACCCAGACCATCGTACGCAAACATACCGGCGCCACAGCAATATTTACCAGGCAGAAGGGAGGAATAGAGGTGTGAATTTGGTAGTGGACTGTCACCAGGGTTACTAGACGTGCAGACAGCAAGAATTATATTGTTATAGATTTGCATTACGTTGTATACATTATGCAAGAGATGATTCCTTAACAGCAGAGGAAATATTAAAGATCTGCGGGTAGATAGAACCTCAACGGGAGCAGACTGAGGATTTCCTTCTCACTTTTTCCCAACTTATCACACGCACCCGGGCTGGATAGAAGGCGTATTTCTCATTATTCCTTCCTAATAGGTTAACAGTTCTAATCAGGAAAAAGACCGACTAATATTCTTGAGAAAACTATATTGGTGTGCTGAATAGGCGTTCATTTTCCTTTCTAACTACTTCATAGCATTCACATACTCTCTCCTCCAGTCTTGGTCTATTTGTTACTATAATCTTACCGCGACTATAAGTAATCAGACCATCACTTTGTAATCTTCCGGCTGCTTCTGTAACTCCTTCACGACGAACTCCAAGCATGTTTGCGATCAGTTCCTGGGTCATGTGCAATTCATTTGAGGGTAATCTATCAATACTCAGTAGCAGCCAGCGGCACAGTTGTTGGTCTATAGTATGATGTCGGTTACATGCAGCAGTTTGTGCCATTTGAGTCAAAAATGATTGGGTGTAACGAAGTAATAAACGCTGCATAGAACCAACGCGAGAAGATATATCCTTCAGAATATTTCCTGGCAGTTTATAAGCGTACCCCCCGCTCTGAACAACGGCTCTGTTAATTGTTGTCATTCCACCCATAAAGATAGCGATACCAATAATTCCTTCGTTTCCTACAATAGCAACCTCAGCCGAGGCGCCGTTCTCCATCACATAGAGTAAAGAGATGATGCAGGTAGTTGGAAAATACTAACCTGCGCGTTGGTTAGGGGACAAGCAAGTAAAAATAATCTATTATT
>CAUYTY010000186.1 GCA_963575655.1 Gammaproteobacteria bacterium
AAGATGGGCGGTGATTTATTTATTGCAGATTATGTAGGACCTAAATATTTACCTTTTAAATTGCATGAAATTGCATTTAGTGGTGTGCAGGCTGCGGTATTAGATGCTGTATCAAAATTTGTATTTAGGGGTTGGAAAGAAAACTTTAAAAAAAAAAACCCGTCAAAAATGCTATTAAGCGGGAGCCCCAAACCCACCGCGAGGGTAAGAAAACGGGCGACAAACGTACGGGAGGATTCCCAGGCGTTGAAAACCGCCGCAACCAATTCCATCGGGGAATTTGCGGCCACCCTCCATCCGCCACTACTCGACTTCTTCGGTCTGGATGCGGCCTTGAACAATCTTGCTTACCAGTTTAGCCAATATATCGGTATTCCTGTACGGGTACGTTCGAGTGCTACCTCACGCCGCCATGAGGCGATCGAGAGCACGATTTACCGTATTGCGCAAGAGGCTCTGACGAACTGCACCAAACATGCCAATGCTAGGGCTATCGATATCAACCTTGCCGACGCTGGTGACTGGATCGTGCTCACTATTGCCGACGATGGTGTCGGTTTTGATCTCGATTCTTTGGGGGGTGCGAAGAGCACCACAAGCTTGGGTCTGCTCACCATGCGCGAGAGAACGGAATTCGCCGGCGGCAACTTCCACCTCGAATCAGCGCCGGGCCAGGGCACGACAGTACGAGTAGAAATTCCAAGCACTTGCATTCCGGTCGCCAGCGTGAAGTTGCGCAGGGCTGATATGCCGCACTCCAAGGGAGGGGAGTAGACGGAGGAAGAAGCGGTAGGGTTCCGCATTTGAGAATTGAAAGAGGTGCTGAGCGAAAGTAATCTGCCCGTCCTGGCCAATCTGTATGACTGGGCGATGCTGCCTCGGGCTTTTTTTGGAGAATATTCTGGAACAATATGTGGTCCTCCCTGAGCCACACGCCCAGTGCGTTGAGTCCATTCCGTCAAAACAAATTGGTTAAATCGTCACGAACGTCGGTCAGAGTCGTACCTCAATCCCGCGTGCAACCATTGCCTGTTTGGCCTGGGTGATGGTGTATTCCCCGAAGTGAAAGATACTGGCGGCTAATACTGCATCCGCCCGTCCCTCGATGACCCCATCGGCTAAATGCTCCAACCGACCCACGCCACCCGAGGCAATTACCGGTACCTCCACCGCATCGGAAATGGCCCGAGTGAGCGCCAGATCAAAACCATCGCGAGTACCATCACGATCCATGCTCGTGAGTAGAATCTCTCCCGCACCCAATGCCACCATGCGCCGAGCCCATTCCACTGCATCCAAGCCTGTGGGGCGACGCCCGCCATGGGTATAGATCTCCCAACGCTGCGTTTCACCCACCACGCGCTTGGCGTCGATCGCAACCACAATACATTGCGAACCGAATCGCTCCGCCGCCATGCGTACAAAGTCGGGCGTAAAGACGGCGGCAGTATTGATGCCTACTTTATCTGCCCCCGCATGAAGCAGACGCCGAATATCCTCCAAGGTGCGAATACCGCCCCCTACGGTCAAAGGAATGAAGACCTGACTGGCCACTTCTTCGACCACCTGGATCATCGTATTACGATCATCGCTACTGGCAGTAATGTCGAGAAAGGTGAGTTCATCTGCCCCCTGTTCATCGTAACGACGCGCGGCCTCAACAGGGTCGCCGGCATCGCGAATCTCCACGAAACGAACACCTTTCACGACGCGGCCCTTGTCAACATCGAGACAGGGAATAATACGCTTGGCAAGGCCCATAGTTTCCTCAATGCGATGTAATTGCTCACGTCTTTCCCCTCAACGGCAGGGGTGCGCAAACAACCGACCCAAGTGGCCAGCTACTGGAATGACGAGCAGCTCACCACTTGGGTTAGTTACGATCCGCCCGTTGCCTTGTAGTGGGCATCCAGGGGAATAGGAAGGAGCGGGGGAGGGGACTCGTTAGAAAACTGAGTCGTAGAGCCAGGTAAACACCGAGGCGGCCGTTGCCGCCGCAGCGGTAACACCGCAACCCACGACCGCATTAGAGGCGGTTGTCGATTGGAGCGCAACTGGCAAAGTAAATGGGCCAGTGCTCAATAACGCTGGGGTCAGTCCAAGATAGGTGGTGGTGGCAATCAGGGCCGCACCAAATACGCAGGAACGCCCCGCCTCACGAATGACTCCCGCATCTGCGGTCATCGGTAGAGTGGTGCTGGAGATTAGCACCAGGGCTAATAGTAGACGCTTCATTAAATAGATACTCCCAAGTTGTGAAAGTGTACCGGCAATGGTGACTTACACCGATTATAACCGTTCAACCCTTAATTCCTAACCCTGTTTTTATTCGCCGAGATCGAATAATTCCTGTGCTATGGAGAGGATCTCGGTACGGCCTTCATAGGCGGCTTGACGTAACTGCGTACAAGGCCGGTGGAGGAATTTGTTGGTTAAACCTCGTGCCAGCAGTCGTAGTACTTCGGCTGGGTCCCTGCCAGCGGCGAGCATCCGTTGAGCCCTCTCTAGCTCCAAGTCGCGCAGGCTCTCCGCATGGGCGCGGTAGGCACAGATAGTGGACACCGCATCCAGGGATTGTATCCAGCCCATGAAGGCCGCAACCTGGACATCGATAATCTCCTCGGCCTGTTTCGCTGCCTCCTGGCGTGAGCGTAGATTCTCCTGGATTACCTCCGTTAAGTCATCCACCGTGTAAAGGTAGACATCCGCCAGTTTTCCTACCTCGGATTCGATATCCCTGGGCACCGCGATATCTACCATAAATATGGGTCGGTGGCGACGGATCTTGATAGCAGCTTCTACGGTGCTTTTGGTTAGGATGGGTTGAGGGCTCGCCGTGGAAGAGATGACGATATCGGCCTCGGCCAAGTGATTCTCTATCTCGTGCAAGGCGATGGCGTAACCGCCTAATTCTGTTGCTAAGAGGTGGGCGCGTTCCAGAGTACGATTGGCGACAATGATGCGCCCAATGCCGTTTTGACGCAGATGACGAGCCGCCAATTCGATGGTCTCACCCGCACCAATGAGCAGGGCGGTGCGTGCGGTCAGGGTACTGAAGATCTGACGTGCCAGACCTACCGCTGCAAAGGCTACCGATACTGGCGAGCTGCCAATGGCGGTGTCGGTGCGTACCTGTTTGGCAACGGCGAAGGTATGCTGGAACAACCGATCCAACCGAGTACTGATGGTGCCTGCGTCGCGTGCTACGGTGTAGGCCGCCTTCATCTGCCCCAGGATCTGGGGCTCACCCAAGATGAGTGAATCCAAACCGCTTGCGACCCGCAAAATGTGCCGCACCGCCACTTGGTCTGGGTGCGCATAGGTGTAAGGGAGCAGATCACGGTTGGGTAGTTGGTGAAAATCGGCGAGCCATCCCAAGACCTCATCAGTTTCTGGACGATCCATGCCCAGGTAGATTTCCGTTCGGTTACAGGTAGAAAGGATCGCGGCCTCTTGGATGGCCGAGTGCGAGGCAAGCTGATGTAGGGCGTAGTCGACCCGATCCGGTGTAAAGGCTACCCTCTCTCGGATTGCCACCGGTGCAGTCTTGTGGTTGATTCCAAAGGCCAGAAGGGACATTGTCGAGGGTTCGAAGAGGGCAACAGGCGATTGTGCGGGATGAGCGTAGCGATGACAAGCCACCGAAAACGGGGCATCAGATGTGTGATGGTATCCGAGACCCATCAACTCGGATACTCGTTTCGACGGCGGTAGATGTGGTATACACTCCCCCGTTGCGTTAACCCGAGGGGAGATTTCGATTCTTACCGAACAAGCGGTCTAATGAATTTGGCCGTAGATTCTCACCCATAGGCGAATTGATGGGTTTCATCGTCGCTAACGCGACAGAATAATCAGCGCCGGCTTTCCGTGGATTGAATCCACATTTTTATCGCCCTCCCCCCAACCACCTCCCGTTGGGAGGGGGAGAAAAAGACTAACTCGCCTTTAGTATTCTGCAACGGGAAAATTATGAATTCTCATCATTCATCTAGTCATACCTATTCCTATGCCTTTACTACATCGGGCGCAGCCCCCGAGGCTGGGTCTGGGGTAA
Source organism: Gammaproteobacteria bacterium (assembly GCA_963575655.1). Taxonomy (NCBI): domain Bacteria; kingdom Pseudomonadati; phylum Pseudomonadota; class Gammaproteobacteria; species Gammaproteobacteria bacterium. The sequence continues at coordinate 4,058 of CAUYTY010000186.1, forward strand.
TTCATAGCATTTCCCCGATGATCCTACCCTATCGCGGGGTTCTGCCGAGAATCGACCCCACGGCCTTTATTGCGCCGGGTGCGGTGGTGATTGGAGATGTGGTCATCGGGCCGGAGAGTTCGATCTGGTTTGGTTGCGTGGTGCGGGGTGATGTGAATGTGATCCGGATCGGAGCACGTACCAATATCCAGGATGGTAGCGTGATCCACGTCGCATCTTTTGGGAAAGGGACCCATATCGGTAACGATGTAACGGTGGGACACTGCGCATTGTTACATGATTGCCAGTTGGATGATTACGCCTTTGTTGGTATGAAATCCGCTGTAATGGATGGGGCACGCATCGAGAGTTATGCGATGTTGGCGGCAGGCGCCTTGTTGTCGCCACGAAAAACGTTGCCGGCGGGACAACTTTGGGCCGGAACACCCGCCAAATTCCTACGTGATCTAACGCCAAATGACCGTTCCGAATTTGAACTGCGCTCGCGGCAATATGTTGCCTTGGGACAGGAGTATCGCTCATGAATAAACTCGGCATTCCTACGAAGAAATCAGTTCTACCCAAAGCGACGGGGCCAGTATTTTTCGCTGCTGGGTTCCGCCCCTTCTTTCTATTTGCAGGATTGCAGGCTGCATTGATGTTGCCATTATGGTTGGCAATGTGGTGGGGTTGGTTAGACCTGAACCTGCGCTGGCCGGCGATGATATGGCACGGCCATGAGATGGTGTTCGGCTTTGCGGGTGCGGCCATCGGGGGGTTTCTACTGACTGCGGTGCCCAATTGGACCAATACCGCCCCGGTCGAAGGACGACCATTGATGGTGTTATCTGCCGTGTGGTTGCTGGGACGAGCGGCCTTTGTCTTCTCTGGATGGCTACCATTGCCATTGGTGGTGGTGATTGAACTGGCCTATCTGCCGTTATTGGCAGTCTTGGTGGCCGGGCCATTGCTTCGTACGCGGGCTTGGCACAATGTTGCCTTTCTGCCAATTCTCATGGCGTTGTGGCTATGCGATCTGGTGATGCTCATCGGTGACATGATGCGTGGCTTGTACGCTGCGATTGGTCTGGTGCTGGTGCTCATCGCGGTAATTGCTGGTCGTATCGTTCCCTCTTTTACTCGTAACTGGTTATTTCTACAGCATAAACAGATTGAGCCACGGCGCTACGCCTGGATCGAGCAGGGGGGGGGCCGCAGGTTCGGTGGTGTTGGCCTTTGTGGCTTGGATAGTGGCGCCGGGGTCTCCGGTTGCGGGTGGGCTGTTGCTTGCGGCGGCTGTTCTCCACTTGGTGCGACTGGCCGGTTGGCGTGGCCTATCCGCATTGGCTGAGCCTCTGCTGTGGGTGCTCCACCTCGGCTACCTCTGGTTAGTGGTTGGATTGGCATTGTTGGGATTGTCTGCCTTCATGACGACACTACCGACCTCAGCAGCGTTACACGCACTCACCGCTGGTTGTATAGCCACGATGATCATTGGGGTGATGAGTCGGGCGACGCTGGGCCATTCGGGCCGTCCGTTGACGGTGACATGGCCGACCGTGGCGGCCTACCTGTTGGTTACGGTCGGGGCAGTGGTACGGTTGGTGGCCCCACTGACGCCGCTATCCATGGTGTTGATTGAGGTGGGAGGATTGCTCTGGGCTTTGGCCTGGGTGCTATTTACAGTGGTCTACTGGCCGATTCTCACCCGTCCCCGCATCGATGGGCAGCCGGGGTAGGAATTTACGCAACCGCTTTCCAGCAGAAAGTTAAATTGCATGGATACCGAGACACTGATCTATGGGGTACACGCCGTGCGTGCTGCCCTCGCACAGGGACGGGTGCGTAATTTGTGGCTGGATGCCAGTCGCCAGGATGCTCGACTACAGGCCGTGCGTACGATGGCCGCAACTCTTCCGTGCCAAAACATCGAGCGTAAAGTATTGGATGCGATGGTCCCTGGCGTTCGCCACCAGGGGGTGGTAGCGCGTTGCCTGGGGCAGGCCTTACTCACCGAAGATGACCTACCAGCACTGTTGGGGACTTTGCAAGAACCAGCCTTTTTGCTGGTGTTGGACGGGGTCCAAGACCCGCACAACCTGGGGGCGTGTCTGCGTAACGCGGATGCGGCGGGGGTCCATGCCGTGATCGCGCCGCGTGATCGGGCCGCAGGACTTACCCCAGCCGTTCGTAAGGTGGCAAGTGGTGCGGCGGAGGTCGTGCCCTTTGTCCAGGTTACCAACCTTGCCCGCGCCTTGCGTACGCTCAAGGAAAATGGGATGTGGCTGGTTGGAGCGGATGGTAATGCCTCCCAATCCCTCTATGAGGTAAGCCTTACCGGTCCATTGGTATTGGTGATGGGAACTGAGGGACGGGGGTTGCGCCGACTCAGTGCCGAACTCTGTGATTTTCTCGTACATATTCCGATGCTCGGCACGGTGGAAAGTTTGAATGTGTCGGTGGCCAGCGGTATCTGCCTATTCGAGGCACTACGCCAACGTCAGCTCGTTCCGAAAAAACATCCTTAGGGTGAGCCGTCTTGTGGTAATGAACTTCTGGATCTCTCGGAAGTGTCTTAATTATTAAGGTCATGTCTACCTGTAACCTACGTGATCATCGTCGGCTGTTGGCGACTCCTATCGGTACCTCGCTGCTCAGGATAGATCTGGCGCTCGATCTGTACGCTAGAAATCCGTTTCGAATGCTCGTCACGCCCGCCTGGTTGGAAGATGATCGGCGTGATGCCCTTGTTCAGCGTTTTCGGAATCTATACAAGCTGCGCCCCGAAGCTGCCATGGGCGGCGTTCTACGTATTGGCTACGAAGAACTCGCGGATATCCGTGACCCGGTCGGGCTTCTGAACGACCTGCGCGAACCCCAGCGACGCCTAGTGTGGGAATTGTTTTGGCCGCATGTCGGACAAAAGGATTTCAATCGTATCTCCGCTGGGGGTGTGCTCAATATCCCAAAAAATGCTCCACTCCCTTCCTCTCTTCGGCCGACAGGAGAGGGGGAATCTGCCGCGACGCCTACCACTGCAACCTCTGCGGCAACAACAGCGGTATCCCCGACTGCTCAGGCTGCTACGGACGTAGTGGAAGGGGCAGAGGTCGGTGGTGGAAAAGAGTCAGCGTCGCGAGTGAACCAGGATCTTTTTTTCGCGTCTACTCGCGACCTTGGGCGTATGGCCGCGCTCTGTGAACGTGATCAAAACGAGAGCGAGCCAAAAGTTTCGCAAGAGGACGGGGGTGTTTCTTTTCAGACATTACCCAAGGAAAGGCTTACTGATACGGCACTGTGGACTCACACCCTGGCCATTCTTCATCACAATCGTGCGTTGGCCATTGAGGTATCGATTACTGCCTCGATCGAACCGCTAAAAATGCGTATGTACCGCGCTGGGGCGGATGAACACTGGCGCAAATCTTTTGGGTATTGGGCCGCGACAATTGCGAACCCGATATTCTGGGAATATCTGAAGAGCCGGGTCGCGATCTTTGATGACCCGCAATTACAGCCATCGCACCTGGAACCGTTGCGTGACGAATTACCGGCCGCGCTTCTGGCTTTTAATGCCACTCTGTTGCGGGCCTATGTGGGGGCGGGTTGCATGGAGGATGCGGCTCGACACATGCGTCTACTCGGTATCAATCCCTTTCGTCTGCCCCTTCAGCAGAGCATTATGGTGGGGTTGGTGCGCGAGGTGGCGAATGCCTGGTTGAATCCCTTAATACAGCAGCTAGAAAGCCAACGTCCGCGTGAGAAGTGTTCTTGGCGGGTGCTGCGTGATTGGTTGACGCCGATTATTGAGTCTGCCGAAAAATTGCCGGTTGAAATCAAGGAAAAGTTCGGGGTAGATGAGATTACCTTGGCCGAGATGCAATTCGATAACCTCGCGGAAAAGATCTTCGACAGTCTTGGGCCGGACATGGTGGATTATCAACCATCCAGTGAGCGAACCTTACTGTTCTTGCTCCTGGTTCTACGAAAGATCTTGGGATTACCTCTCTCTGCTTCACTACAAAGGAAAGTGGAGGAACGCCGTGGTGAATATACCGAAAACCTCTACGGTCGTTTCTATGCCAATCCGCACCAAGCACGACAACTGGATCCTACCGAATGTTGGTTTCTGCCAGGAGAATTAGCCGATCCAGAGGCATCTCTCTTGTTACCTGTCCACAAACCCACCTCCGAGAAGGGCAAGGCTGCACTCTGGAGTTCGCAGGAGGTATTGGTTCCACGTTCGCAATTGGCCGATACCCTCCATCTTGGTAAAGCGGAAGAGGTTGGTGAACAACGGCAGGCTGAGGCCGATCGATTTATCAAATTGATCGAGGAGTTTACCCTAGAGGCCGAGCGTGACAAGCACCGCATCGAAACCGCCTGCGCTGCTGCGATTGCCGAAGAGGATGCGTATCGAAAGGTGCGAATGCGCATCTTTGATGAAGAACTCTTCCCTGAGGAAACTCCGCTCAAGACCGAGGTACAAAAAGTCGAGGATAGTTTTCGACCGCGTATTTCCGAGGTAGAGATGCGCTTGGCGGCCGCACGCGCGACTACTGCGGAACGCTGGACACCAGCATTGGTCGCTGCCCGTAAAACTCTCACACGACTTGAACCGTTGAACAGATTGGTGCGCGTCAATCTTCCCCTGGTTGTCGTCATCGGTGGTGCTATGGCGCTGTCGATCTCTACTTTTTCTGCTGCCCGGATGTGGGCTATTCAATATTTGACGCCGCTGGAATTGGTCTTACGTACCCGCTGGTACGCCTCGGATTACTTCGTAGAGCAGATTCCCGTGGTGGTTGCGATCCTTCTGACCGTAATACTAACGATAGTTTTCACCGAGATCATTCTGGCGGGTAAGGCGCGTGCGGCCCAGCACAAGTTGCAGAAAACAGAAGAACGCCATCAAGAGGCCCTTGCCTGGATTGACCAAGTGGTCCAAGAGCAACGCGATGTAATCCTTCGTGAGCAGGAAGGACAACTTTTAGAGCAACGCACCAAATTGCAGGACATTGCGCAACGTCGTGAGGTGTTTACCCAGGAGATGAATCAGATCGTAGCGAGTGTCCAAAGTCGTCACCAACAAGAGATTGAGCGTCGTCAGGCCACTTTCACCAATCACTTGGTGCAATTGCAGCTACGCCTCGACGCCTATAAGAGTCCTCCCAAGACCGTTGATGAGAAAGGCGATTTTACCGCCTATGTTGAGGCACTACGGATCGGCTATCTACCCGGCGAGCAGCCCCAGCGAAAGGATCTCAAGGCCCTCAGTAAACGCCATGTGGCGAAGTTATGGCCATTCTGATAAGGTGCAATTTTGTGGCCAACCTATTCATCTCCATGAATAATTGTCAACGCTTAAACCAATTTGTTGAGTAGCAACACAGATAGGGGGAACTAATGTATACGACCCACTATGACCATGATTTTTATGCCTGGGCCAATGAACAAGCTGCATTGTTGCGATCCGGGAATCTGTCTCAGGTAGATATCGAGAACATCGCCGAAGAGATCGCAAGCATGGGTAGAAGTGAAAAACGTGAACTTATCCATCGCCTTGCTGTGCTGCTTACGCATCTATTAAAATGGCAGTTTCAGCCAACACTACGTAGTAAATCTTGGCGGTCTACCATTAAGGTTCAACGTCGTGATTTGGCACGTCACCTTGCTGATAATCCAAGCCTCAAATCAATAATCACGGACGCTATCTATGAAGCTTATGGTAACGCCGTAATCACTGCCGCTGGCGAAACAGACCTTGATGAAGATAGCTTCCCAGAAATGTGCCCATATACTTTCTCACAGATGATGAATGCCGGTTTCTGGCCTTAATTAATCCAAGTTGCCACCTACAGTCTCAATCTGTAATTCTTTCCAAATAGGTGATTTTCTGATCGCCCTCCCCCCAACCCCCAGAGGGAGAGGGGAGAAAAGCGCGCTAGGTAGCAACTCGGGTTAACTAAATGGTAAATCCGTTTACCTATCCCGCTTGGTTGATCCCAATCTCTTTCATTTGTGCCTGCCAGGATTCCGCGTAATGTCCACCAGCCGCAAGTAACTGCCCGTGGGTACCTGATTCAATGATGCGACCCTCGATCATGACATAGATCATATCGGCATGCATGGCGGTGGTAAAACGATGAGTAATCATTAATGCCGTATGTCCTTCGGTCAATTCACGGAAACGACTCAACCAATCGGACTCTGCCCAGGAATCCATCGCACTGGTCGGTTCGTCCAAGATAATAATTGGGGCATTGCGCAGAAAGGCACGTGCTAATGCCACCCGTTGCCATTCGCCAACACTTAGTTCCGTACCACCAAACCATCGACCCAATGCGGTATCGTAGCCTTTTGGCAATCGCTCAATTGGGGCCGCAGCACCTGCGGCCCGAGCGGCCCTTTGGATACGTTCGCCATCAGGATCCGCCCCCCGGTCACCCATGGCAATATTTTCCCCTGCGGTGGTGTGATAACGTACCGGTTCTTGGAACAGAATGGTAATCTGGCGGCGTAATTCAGTGATATCCAATTCCCTCAGATCCACGCCATCCACCCGAATCACTCCTTGTTGTGGATCATAAAAACGACAAAGCAATTTGATTAACGTACTCTTCCCGGCACCGTTGTGTCCCACAATGGCGGTTACCCGCGCCGCTGGTAAGGTCAGAGAGAAGTTATCCAATGCAGTAAGTTCACTACCGGGATAGCGAAATGTAACCCCTTCGAAACGAATTCCCTTCTGTAGTGGCCACGTTAGCGATTGAGGATGCTCAGCCACGCGGAGTTGCGATTGGATCGATAGAAATTGAAACAAATTTTCCAGAAACAACACGCTCCGATAGATACGGCCGGTACTTTCCATCAGGGACCTGAGCAGATTCTGTCCCTGTTGAAAGGCTTGGTAGCAGAGCACGAGATCACCCAAACTGGCCATACCCTGGGTCGCACGCACCAACATCCAGGCCATGCTGCCCAATCCGCCTAACCAGGCGACCGAGCCAGCGATTAGTTCTGCCTTCATTTCCTCTCGCGCCAAGGAAAGTCGACCACTACGTAACTGTTGTCGTAAGTTTCTAAATAATCTCTGGTGATAGTCGCCGAGATCGAATAGGCGAATCTCGGGGGCGCTGCTGCGTTCCGTTAATAACCAACTGTAGTAATTGGCTAGACGCTCGTTCGCGGTATTGTGCATCCGCCATTGATGTTGGCGGAATACATAGTGGCCAATCGTCCATAGTCCCGGTAGGGCGCTACCAATAAGCAGCACGGGGAGCCATGACGTATATGCAGCCAGCATGACCGCTAAAACAACTAAGGTCAGACCGTTTTAAATTAGGATGCCGAGACTTTCCAATAGAGAAATTGGTTGTGAGATGGCATCCACTCGTGCCCGATGCAGTAGATTGTAGGATTCAGGATTTTCATAGAAGGCAATATCCAACGCTAATGCCTGATTGTGAATTAGGGTATGAATGCTGTCTTGTACCAATTCTGCCTGCGCGATGCGTACCCAGATAATTAGGCTGGAAAGTAGTTGACTGATGATCCAAAATAGACCAAGGAAGGTTATCGGTAACCACGTCCGCGTTAAATCGGCAAGGCCACCATGGTTTGCCAGCGTCACTGATAATAGGTCTACCGTCTGCCGAATCAGATAGATTTGTGCGGCTGGGATTGTACCCTGCAATAACAACAAGACACCCCAAGCGATACTCCAGAATCGGGCGGCGTTCCAGACCAAACGTAGCCCCTGCCCCATTAGCGGGAGACTTTTATATAGCTCTTGTCGTACTTTATGTATCATGAGTGGTGATAATTAATTAGGTTCAATTCCACTATCTAGTGATCACTTTTTACGAGATGACAGGCACGGATTGCGGCGGCGATATCGGGCGCTTTCCAAATTGCCCCGAGAACGGCAAGACCTTGAGCGCCGTGGGCATAAGACAGGGGCAGGTGGGCGGGGGTCATTCCCCCCAAGGCGTAGATGGGTATCCCGGCGTTGGTGGCCAAGCTCTCGAAGGTCTCCCACCCCAAGGGATGTGCCTCGGGATGGGTAGTGGTGGGCAATACCGGCGAGAGGACCGCGAAGTCTGCCCCGATGCGGTGAGCTGCGTTTAATTCCTCGGCATTGTGACAGGAGGCCGCCACCCAATGTTGCCGAGACAGGGGGCGTGAAGTCAGGGTGGTCAGCTGAGAAGCTGCGAGATGGATGCCATCCGCCCCCAGGCGACTCGCCAGGGCGGGGGAGCAGTTGAGCAGCAGTTGGGCGCCAGCACGACGGCAGGTTGCCATGGCCGGTTCAGCCAACGCGACATACTGAGCCTCGGTCAAACCCGGTAGGCGCAGTTGGATGAGTCGTGCCTCGGCCTCCAGTGCCTGTTCGAGACGGAAGAGAAAATCCTGTGGCGGAGCGGGGGCGGTGACCAGGTACAAAGATGGGAGACGTAGCGCCGTCACGATCGGTAGGTTGGCCTCTGGAAAGGTCAGCGTGGATAAAGCCTCCGGGGCTACCCAACGCCAGACCTGACCTTCGCGCCCGAAGGGCGTCCCAATGTAGCGAGTAACACGCCATACCTCCAACAGTACCGCACGGTCCGGATAGCGATAGGGAATACGCAATAGGGGGCGGGCTTGTTGGACGCGGATCCCCAATTCTTCCCACAATTCACGGGTGAGGGCCGTTAGGATCGATTCTCCCGATTCAATTTTCCCCCCAGGAAACTCCCACAATCCTCCCTGATGGCGATGAGCAGCACGCAAAGCCACCAATACTTCCCCGGCAGCATTGATTACCACCCCAGCAGCTACTCGTAGAAAAGCAGGGTCAAAACCAGGGGCAGGTCTTACATTTTGCATCTATGTTTTGTCGCTTTAATCCGAGTGGGTGAATATTTTGGCGTGAGTTATACCATCATGAGCCAACTTGAACATCGAGTATTATCGATTATGGGATCCTCGTGATGAGCCTTGGGAAAGCTAATCCAGGTGAAGGTTTTCTTTATTCATCATCCATCCGTCAGGATCAGTCCACGCTTTCGCGCCTGATCATCATTGATGACGAATACTGCGGACGGCCCCAAGGCCCAAGTCTTTACTGTTGAACGCAGGGATTCCGACAGTTTTTCTTGTAAAGGCGGTAACCAATCCTTGTGGTGACCATTAATGACCAATACAAAGCAAAATTTCAAGGTTGTCAAGTCCATTTTCTTGAAGAGTGGAGGTAGTTCCTCCGATGTGTTCTTGTGCCTACCCAGACGCAAAGCCACGGCCAGTGAGAATGCATTGATTAACTTTTCGCGTATTTCTTCGATAAATTCTGCGAAGTTGGCTCTTCCTGGACACGGCGTGCTTGATTTTGCCTCGATGATCCACACGGTGGGAGACTCTCCATTTCTCCACAACAGAAATTCAGCCATCGGTACATTCTTTTGAACCGTTTGATAGGTTGTGCTTTTCTCGATATAAAAGCATTCGCCATTCTGGTAGGGGCCAAAGGTCATTCCAGATTCGATAATGGGTGGGGTAGTCATGGTAGTGCGAACTCCATTTCCTCTTCGTAAAGACGAATGGACTCGTTGATAATTGGATTTTCTGGCATACCGTCCTTTAGATTGTCCATGTGCCAACCTTCATTATCGACTGAGATCACCGGGATAGACCAATGATGTATCTGGGATATCAAAAATAATTTCTTTACTACAAAATAGGAGTGGCTAGCGAGAAAAAACTGGATGCCACGTTCGGCCAGTATTGCCACAATATCTAGCAGGCTAGCGATGGCGCTGGGATGGAGTGCCGATTCGGGTTCATCGATAAACACGATAGAACTGGTGTCCAGATAGCGGTTGCCGAGTAAGGCATCAAGTATCGCAATCTTTTTGATACCCTCGGCGGTTACTCCTATCGGAAATTTGTGGCGTCCCTTCAGAAATTGCCAGCGACTCGACGCATCATCGTATTCTACTGTCCCACTAAGCATTTTCTCAAGCGTTTGTCTTGCTGTGACAAATTCCTTATAATTCCTTCCCTTTGTTGTTGGGATGCGTAGCGCGCGTGCTAAATCAACATAGGTATCGTCAAAACCGAATATTTTGTCTTGGTCACGGGATTTTAGGATTATCTGATGTAGTGAAAGGACTTCCTTTGCTGGTAAAAAAACTGAATTACTACTGCGTGGTGGGACATGATTTTCTAGGGAAGAAATTTGTTTACTGGTATCTTTGCCGAACCCATAACTAAATTCACGACCATCGAGCATAATGCGGCAAAAGAGCGGCGCGTCAGCGCCCTTGGCGACCAGATCGCCAATTTTATCCGCCTGGAATGTCCAATAGAGCTTATCCGCCAAGATTTCCGATGCGGAGCGTTGCTCATTGCCGCGCTTGTACTCTTCCAGAGTGCGTAGGGCGCTGTACATAGCCTTGAGTAAAAAGGTTTTGCCACTACCGTTACCGCCGATCACAAGATTTATCTTTCCAATGGCGTGCCAGTCAATCTTTGATAAGGGGCCAAAGTTTCTCAACTCAACCTTGTCTAGCATTGCGGTGCCTCGTGGAATCGTAAAAATACCAAACTTCACGACAACTCAAGCCGTTACCCATGGTTTGATTCAACTTCAACCGTCATTCCCGTAGAGATTGCCGAGATCTCGATGCCATGGATAATCCGCTTGGTGATTTACGTCCTGGTGTCTCGGATTCTGGTAATCCCTGCCGGAATGACGAATAGATGGCAATTTGTAACCGTTCACTCCCCCTCCCGTTGGGAGGGGGTGAATGATTATGGCGATTTGGGTTCACAATAATACCCGCTCAATTCCTCCTTCCTGTCGTACTCGCTCGACAAAACGCTTCTGCCAATCTTTCCCTAAGGTACGATTGCACATTTCGACCACGATGTAATCGGTTTCTATTCCGGCATCTTCTCGATAACGGGAGAGTCCCTGTTGGCAAGAAGGGCAGGAGGTGAGCATTTTCACATTTCCTTTGGCATTCGCGCTGCCCTTGGTTAGCCGTTCTATTCCTAGCAGGATTTCTTCTTGTTTGCGACTACGCACCTGAGTGGCAATCGCGGGATGCGCGGCGGCAAAGGTGCCCGATTCTCCGCAGCAACGACCCGACAACATTACCGGTTGTCCCATCAAGGTTGTTGGCACCGTGGTACCACGGTGAACCTTGAGCGGGGTGTGGCAGGGGTCGTGGTAGAGGTAACGCGCGCCACCTGCCTTCTCGGGTGTTAGCTTGACTCCCTTCTCCATCAGGTATTCGTGGATATCTAACACTCGGCAGCCGGGGAAGATCTGGTCCAGGCCGTATTCCAAAAACTGGTCCAGACACGTCCCGCACGACCCGATCACCGTGCGAATGTCCAGATAATTCAGCGTATTGGCCACACGATGGAGGAGCACCCGATTGCCCATGGTGATCGCTCGACCACGGGCGGTGTCCCCCGAGGAAGTCTGGGGGTAGCCACAGCACAAATATCCCGGCGGTAGGACCGTCTGAACCCCCAGTTCGTAGAGCATTGCCAGAGTCGCCAGCCCTACCTGGCCGAATAAACGCTCGGAACCACAACCTGGAAAGTAAAACACCGCCTCACTATCGACGGAGGTTCGCGCCGGATTGCGCAGGATTGGGATCATCTTCGCGTCTTCCAATCCCAGCAGTGCGCGGGGGATACTCTTCGGCAGGTTCGACGGTAGCGGCTGGCGTAGGAAGTGGATTACCTGAGCGGGGATTGGGGTATGGCCGGTCGTAGCTGGTGGCGGCGATTTGGTATCCAGGAATTTCCGCACCAGTGCATGGGCCTGGCGCTGGAAGAAATAGCCCCCCTCGATTAGGCCAACCCGCATCGCCTTGATCGTCCGAGGGCCAGTAGCGTTAAGAAAGGCCAACGCAAGCGCGGATCCTGCGTTGAAATGGCGTTGTTTCTGGTCCTTGAGCAGGGCACGCATGTGGACACTGATGGTGCCGAAATCAATCTTGACCGGGCAGGGATGGAGGCAACGATGGCAGACGGTACAGTGATCGGCCACGTCGTTCAATTCGTCAAAGTGGCGCAGAGAGATGCCGCGCCGGGTCTGTTCCTCGTAGAGGACGGCCTCGATCACCAGCCCGGTCGCAAGGATCTTGTTGCGCGGCGAATAGAGCAGATTGGCCCGTGGGACGTGGGTGGTACACACCGGTTTGCATTTGCCGCAACGTAGGCAGTCCTTAATCTGTTCGTTGAGGGCGCCGAGGGCGCTGGCCTCCAGGATCAGGGCCTCTTGCTGGACCAGACGCAGGCTCGGGGTGTAGGCGTTCTCCAGGCCCGAACCGGGCAACAACTTGCCACGATTGAAGTGGCCTTCTGGGTCAACGCGGGCCTTGTAGGCCGCGAAGTCATTCACCCGTGCGGGGTCCATGAACTGGATCTTGGTTAGACCAATGCCGTGCTCCCCAGAGATTACCCCGCCCAGGCCACGAGCGAGGTCCATGATCCGCACCACGATCCGCTCTGCCTCGTGGAGCATGGCGTAATCATTGGAGTTGACCGGGATATTGGTGTGGACATTGCCATCACCGGCGTGCATGTGCAGCGCCACGAACAATCGTCCCGAACGTACCTCGCGGTGGAGGGCATCAAGCTGCCGACGCACCTCTTCGAATCCCTCGCCGCCGAAGACCTCGCCCAGGGGACGCTTAACCTCGGCCCGATAGGAGATACGCACAACCCGCCGTTGCAGGAGGGAAAACAGGGTGTCATCGGGACGCAGGGTCAATGGCGGGGCATCCGATCGCGTGCCCCCCAATAGGTACGAGAAGTCTGCGGCCGGGGCATCCAGATTGGCCAACCAGGTCGCCCAACGCCCCTGGACCGCGAGTACCAGCGTCCGCGCGGCGGTGCGTTTGCCTTCCAAGATGGCGCGGTTTTCCTCGGTATTTTCGGTAGTGTCGAGGTCCTCGCCGGTGCGTAGCTCAAGTGGACCCTCCAGGGTCGCCAGCACGGCCGCGAGGATGTTGAGCTTGTTGTGCAGGGAGTATTCGATGTTGATCCGCTCGATCCCCAGGCTGTAGTCGCCGAGACGTTCCAGTGGGATGACCACGTCCTCGTTGACCTTGAAGGCGTTGGTATGGGCGGCGATGGCAGCGGTGCGGGAGCGGTCGAGCCAGAACCGGGTACGCGCTTCGGCCGCGATGGCCACGAAACCCTCCGCGCCACGGGCGTTGGCCAGACCTACCACCTCGGCGGCGGCCTGTGCCACGGCGGTTTCGTCGTCTCCGGCGATATCTCCCAATAGGACCATCTTGGGCAAGATTGGACGTGGGGCCTTGGTGGTGTAGCGGACAGCCCGTAGATAGCGCTCGTCGAGGTGTTCAAGACCGGCGAGTACGACACCGGGCCGCGTCTCCAGGGTAGCAATGGTCTCGACAATGGCCGGGGTGGCGCGGTTGAGGTCGGGGTCGAAAAATTCCAGGCAGACTGTGCGGGTGTAGTGTGGCATCCGGTGAAGCACGAACACGGCGGAGGTGATGATGCCGTCGCAACCCTCCTTCTGGATCCCTGGCAATCCTCCCAGGGTTTTGTTGGTCACGTCCTTGCCGAGTCCCGAACGGCGTATCTCATGCGCTGGGATGCGCAATAGCTCCGGTTCGCCGATTGGGGTACAACCGTCTGAGGTCAGGTGGGTAACACGAAAAATAGCCTCTGGGACCTCATGGATCTTGCCGAGGTTGTGATCGAGACGCTCGACTTCGATCCACTCGGCGTTTGGCGTCACCATCCGCCACGAAGCCAGATTGTCGAGGGCGGTGCCCCACAACACTGCCTTTTTACCACCCGCATTCATGGCGACGTTGCCGCCGATGCACGAGGCGCTTTGCGAGGTCGGATCAATTGCGAAGACCTGACCCGCTGCCTCGGCTCGTTCTGCCACACGCCGGGTTACGACCCCCGCACCGCAGCGGATGGTGGCCACGGGTTTATCTACTCCGGGCAGAGTTTTTGATTCAACCGCCCCCAGAGAGTCGAGTTTTTCAGTATTGATGATCGCAGTATCGCGATGGAGGGGGATGCCCCCGCCGGTGTAGCCAGTACCACCACCGCGTGGGATGAGGGTGAGCCCTAGCTCAATGCACGCCGCTACGATTGCGCGGACCTCTTCTTCGGTGTCGGGGATAATCACCACGAAGGGATATTCCACGCGCCAGTCGGTAGCGTCGGTGACGTGGGAGACCCGGGCAAAGCCATCGAAGCGGATGTTGTCCTTACGGGTCACACGGGCGAGACGCTGGAGGGCGCGGCGACGTTGCTGGTCTTGACCGGTGATCCAGTCCTCGAACGAATGCACCGCCTGTCGGGCGCGGTCGGCCAGTTTCAGGGCCAAGGTGTTGTCGGCGGCCCGTGCCACGATCTGATCGAGACGATGATGCAAGGCGTGTGAGAGCGACGCCCAGCGTTTGGGATTGGCAATCAGGTCGTCTTGGATGTAGGGGTTGCGGGTAATCACCCATAGGTCGCCAAGGACCTCGAAGAGCATCCGTGCCGAACGCCCGGTCACGCGCTGAGAGCGGAGACGTTCCAACAGTTGCCAGCCTTCCTCCCCCAAAAAGCGGATGACGATTTCGCGATCGGAGAATGATGTGTAGTTATAGGGTATCTCGCGGATGCGGCCGGAGGGTGGGGTGGAAGCGGGAGCGGAGGCGGAAAGGGACGTGGTCATGGGCGCTAGGGGGTGAGGTGCTGGAGAAGTCCTTACGGAAGCGGGAACGTCGCTTACGCTTAACAGACATTACACCATACCTTGCGCGGTCCTTGGGTGATCCGAGGTGGAGTTCGGTCATGCGGTAGGTGGGCCGGAGGATCTCGTTGCACGAGCCGACAAACGTCAGACAAAATACCTCAGAGGTATCGCCACAGCTCGTGCACTGTAGCGAGCGCAAGGCAGCCAAAAATAACATATTTAAAAAGGTATAAGATTATCATTCGAAACGACGGCGATATGTCCGAATCCACCCCTCCCCTAATTGACCGCGCCGCCACTATCCTACGACCGCCACAGTCGGTGGTGATGAATACTCCGCGTAGCGTGGACCTCAGCCTCACCGGCAAGTGCAACCTACGTTGCAAGACCTGTTTCTACGCGGACGAAATGCAGAGCCTGCGCGACATGTCCACCGAACGCTGGCTAGTGCTGATGGATGAGTTGGGGACGCTGGGAGTGATGCATGCCAACCTGAGCGGCGGCGAGCCGCTGGCACGGCGTGATTTTCCCACCATCCTCGCGCGCCTGGTGGCCAACCGCTTGCGCTTTTCCATGAACTCGAACGGTATCCTGTTTGACGCCGAGAGCGCCCGCTTGCTTGCCGACACGCATCGTTGCGATACCGTCCAAGTCTCCATGGACGGCTCCTGCCCTGAAATCCACAACCTCATTCGCGGGCCAGGGGCGTTCGAGGGAGCGATGCGCGGGATCCACCATTTGCTGGGGGCTGGGTTAAAGATTTCTGTGCGGGTGACCATCAACCGGATCAATGTCCACGATCTACCAGCCCTTTTCCACTTGTTGTTCGAGGAGATGGGGTTTAGCCAAGTGAGCACCAATGAGGTGTTCGCGCGTGGCGCTGGTCGTTGCTACGTGGATGAATTGGAACTGAATGCCGAGGAGCGGGTCGTGGCCCGGCACCATTGCCTGGACGCCGCCGCCCGCTACCCAAGCCTCGGCGCTATGGCTGGTCCCCTGGTCGAGGCACGTCAACTTGCCGACATCCGCGCCGCCATGGCCGGGCGGAGCGATTGGCAACGCAACGGTGGTGGCTATCTGAGCGCCTGCGGCTCGGTCTTCAACAAACTCGCTATCCTCCACAACGGCGCGGTGGTGCCCTGTACCCAGTTGCCGCACCTGGTGCTCGGTTATGTGGGCCAGGAACCGCTAGGTACCCTCTGGCGGCAGGCCGAGGCGCTACGCTACCTGCGCGAGCGCCGTCACATCCCGCTAGAGCGACTGGAAGGCTGTCGCGGTTGTCGCTATCAGTGCTTTTGCACCGGTGGTTGCCCGGCCATGGCCTACGCAGCCACCGGCGAGCTGACGGCCGTTGATCCACGTGGTTGCTATCAGCGCCTACTCGCCGAAGAGGTCGCCGATGTCGTTTGAAGGCCACACGGTTCCCCTGGAACCGCTGGCGCGTCCAGCCTCTCACACGCTTGCCATCGACGTCGCGGCCATCGCTGCGGCCCTACGTGGGTGGTCACCGCGTGCCGGCGTCAAGGAGGTTACGGAGGACGCGCCGGTGCTGGCCCGCACTGCCCTGGCCGAAGGCGTCCCGCCGCTCCGTCACTTTTATTTCTACCTGACCGAGGGCTGCAATCAGGCCTGCCGGCACTGTTGGGTGGCGCCCTCCTACATGATGGGGAAGGGGACCGGCGGACATGTACCGGTCGCTGACCTGCTGGCCCTGTGTGATCGCGCCCGGCCGCTGGGTCTGAACAGGGTCAAGCTCACCGGTGGCGAGCCGTTGCTGCATCCACAGTTCGTGGCGCTGGTGAGCGGCCTGCGCGAGCGCGGACTACACGTACAGATGGAGAGCAACCTCACCCTGCTCACTGTTGAGTCGCCGCCTAACTTTTCAACCTAGCGGAATCCATTCCGCTGGCTGAAAAGTTTGAGATTCAACCAGCCCGCCGAAAGGCAGCCGACAAGAAGTGAAGCGAAAGCGAGTCACCCAGGGATGCTTCTCCAGTCCCAGGCCCTGACGACGAAAGGAATGGCGGTCGAGAGACGGTATAAGACCCAATCCTTAGTCTGACCGACCTTCTTGTTCTGGGCGAGGAGACCTTTACGCGAAAGCAGACTTCCGGGTAACCGGAAAGAGAAAGTAATGAACCGAATCTTTGTGTTAAGCAGTACCAAGCAACCGCTGATGCCCTGTCACCCAGCACGGGCACGGGAACTGTTGCGGAAGGGTAAGGCCGCCGTCTACCGAATGCAGCCTTTTACCATCATCCTGAAGTCTCGCACCGATGGCGTAGTTCAAGACATCGCGTTCAAGACCGACCCCGGCAGCAAGACCACGGGGATTGTCTTGGTCGCGGGATTTGAGAAACACGGGTCAACGGTGATCTGGGCTGCCAATTTGTCTCATCGAGGTGCGGCCATCCATACCAACCTCGATAGCCGTCGTTCCTTGCGCCGTGGGCGTAGGGGCAGAAAGACCCGCTATCGTGAAGCACGATTCAACAACCGAACCCGTCAGGCCAATTGTGGTGGGAAATGGTTGGCACCCAGCATTAAAAGCCGTGTTGACAACGTAGCCATCTGGTACGGACGACTTAACCGGCTGGCACCGATTAGCGAAGCACATATCGAGACGGTACGCTTTGACATGCAAAAGATGGCCAACCCGGAGATTTCCGGTGTCGAGTACCAGCAAGGAACGTTGGCCGGGTACGAACTACGGGAATACTTGTTGGAGAAGTTTGAGCGGACTTGTGCCTATTGCGGGAAGAAGGATGTGCCTCTTCAGATTGAGCACATCCAACCCAAAGCCCTTGGTGGTAGTGATCGGGCGTCTAATCTAACCGTTGCTTGCCGACCCTGCAACGAAAAGAAAGCGGCGCAGCCTGTTGAGAAGTTCCTTGTGGGTAAACCTGACCTACTGAAAAAGATTAAAGCACAAGCCAAAGCACCATTACGCGACGCGGCAGCGGTAAATTCTGCACGTTACGCATTGGGCAACGAGATCAAAACCTGGGGATTGCCTACCTCGTTCTGGTCAGGTGGACGGACAAAATTAAACCGCGTCACGCAGGGTTACGTAAATGACCACTGGATTGACGCGACCTGTGTTGGTGAAACCGGCGCGGATGTCGTCATCCCACCTGGACTTGTACCGCTACAAATTAAAGCCACGGGACGTGGCACACACCAGACGGTAAGGACAGACAAGTTTGGATTTCCGCGTGGCGGTGCAGGTCGATGCAAACGGGTATTCGGGTTTCAGACTGGGGACCTGGTTCGTCTATCTCAACCGTCTGGAAAATATGCAGGAGACCATATCGGGCGGTTGGCCGGAATCCGGGCAACGGGTTACTTCGATATTCGCTCTGGCGATGCAAAAATTACTGCACGACACCAAAACTTTACTTTGCTACAGAGAAGCGATGGCTATGAATACAGTAACGTCAGCGGAAACGTCAAAGGCCGGCGGGCAGGCTGAACCTCAACGGCAGCGGCTTCAGAATTGCCCTCGCGTCCTCTGCTCCATTGCATTACGCAACCGGACTGGGGGGGCGTCGCACTCCCGGTGCTCCTTCGCGGAAAAGGCCCTCGCCATTATCGAAGGGATGAACTTTATCTCCACTAGCTTGGATGGGGTTGATGCCACAACCCATGACACCTTCCGTGGCGTGCCCGGCAGCTTCGACACCACCTGTGAGGCGGTACGTTTGCTCGCCCCCCACGTGCGGCTGCAGGTCATCATGTCCCTGCACGCGGACAACGCCGGGCAGGGCGAGGCACTGGTGGGACTGGCCAAGGCACTTGGGGCCGCGAGCGTCAAGTTCAATAGACATTATCGGAAACCTCACCCCCCGCCCCCCTCTCCTTAACAGGAGAGGGGGAGAATTATTCCGTTGTTATGCTTAACTCCTGAACGGAACAGGCAAAAAATCTCCCCCTCTCCTGTTAAGGAGAGGGGGGCGGGGGGTGAGGTTTTGGGTTTCCGATAATGTGCGGTATCGACCATGTGCTGGGAGTCCTAGGTAACGGCCACCTGGCCATGTGTGGCATCGGAACCACGGTGGAGGACCTGGTCTACGGCAACCTGACGAGCGACCTCCCTGCCCTATGGAACCACCATCCCCTGCTGGTGCGTCTGCGCGAGAGCGTGCCTGCCGCCCTTGAGGGGGTGTGCGGCCGCTGCTTGTTCCGGCGCGAGTGCAAGGCCCAGTGCGTGGCCAACAACTATCACGACCACGGGCGATTGACCGCCCCTCACTGGTTTTGCCAGGCGGCGTATGACGCGGGTCTGTTCCCGCTCTCGCGCCTGGAATCCTGAAATCAACCGACGAGACCCTACCATGTCCACGCCACTCATCCCCAACCCCCATATCGTGCTGCGCGAGGAGTTCGACGATTGGGCCATCCTGTTCGACCCGGATACGGGCAACGCCTTCGGCCTCAACCCCGTGGGCGTGCATTGTTGGAAGCGAATGGACGGTCGACGCACCCTGGAGGCAATCCTGGATGAGCTGCCGAGTCACTTTGATGCCGTCCCGGACAACACCCGTGAAGGGATGGAGGCGTTCGTGACGATGCTCAAGGAGCAGGGGCTACTGATGCGGCCGAACTGACGATGGCCGCAGTCGTTTATTGTTTTCACCATCAACCTAGCAAGAGGCAATAATAAACTATGAAGAACGAGACACCCGAGGTCCAGGTTTGCGCTAAACCACGGTATGAATCCCCTGTCCTACTTCCGCTCAATACACAGAGCGCCGATGCCTTCGCGTGTGGGAATGGAAGTAGCACTGGCGGGGGTTGCGGCACTGGTTATGGTGACGCTATCACATGCGGCTCTGGCTCCGGCGCCGTCTAGTGACAAAATCCGTTTCCGACGTGGGGCGGAAGAGCGTGTTGGTCATGCCCGTTTGCCGTCTGATGACCGGTACCACCGTCTGGCATTTGACAGCGGACCCGGCCGTAGCCGGATGGCTGGCGCTCTACGCGCAGCGGTTGGAACTATCAGCGGCCACCCCGGAAGAACAGCCCGCACGCCGTCTACACCTATCCGGTCCGATTGCGCGATTACCCGCTGAGGCGGTGCCTCTGTTGCACTTTTCCGACCTAGAGATCGCTGTGCTCCCGTCAGGCGGTGACCTCTATGCCCGTATTACCCCCAGCGATGACCCCGACATCGTGACTGGACAGATGTGCCGGGTCACCGGCGTGATCCATCACGCCATGGTGGGCACGGGTGGCCTACCATTGCATGCGGCCTTGGTGACCCTGAAAGGGCGGGCGTACCTTATCGCCGCTTCGGGGGGAACCGGCAAGTCCACCTGCCACGGCCGCATCCCACCGCCCTGGGAGGGGCTGTGTGACGACGAGGCGCAGGTCAATCCCCGCGCCGAGGGTTTTACGGTGCAGCCCTTTCCCACCTGGAGCGTATTCTGGAACCGCCTGCCCGAACGCTCTTGGCCGGTGGAGCGCGCCCTACCGCTGGCGGCGGTGTTCTTTCTGGAGCAGGCGGAGCGGGACTTCACGGAAATGCTTACCCCGGCCCACGCCTGTGCCCGCTTGATGCGCGCGGCGAACGAGGCTGCCTTCCGTGGGATCGGTCGGCATCTTGCCGATGCCGCAACATTGCGCCTGCGGCTGCTGGACAATGCCGCCGCCATGATTCGGACCGTTCCAACCTATCGCCTGGGCGCTACCCTGGATGGCCGTTTCTGGGAAGCCATGGAGGGGGTATTGTGAGGCGGGGCAAATAAAATGAGCGATTTGAGGAATGAGGAATAAAACCATGACAAAACCACAAAACACACAGAATGAAATAAAAGAAAATACAAAAAATCCTTTCTATGAACCTCCTTTGCTGATTCCCTTAAATTTGAAAAGCGCCAATGCCTGTTGTGCAACTGGAAGTGGTGATCTTTTCAGTTGTTCCCTAGGTAATTTAGCGGGGGCAGGGGCAGGGGAAGGGGCATGTGATTAATTGTATAAGCAAAGATAAAGGAATTAAGGTTGGTTTCTGTGAATAATTCGTTATTTCTTTCTTGTGAGTACTACGCAACGCAAAGCGACGAACAGGTATGCGGTGATTTAGGTAGTCAAGTGGTTTTGATTGGAACCATCGACGGGCAGTATCACTTACTGAACAGTACTGGCGAATGGATCTGGGAGAAATTAGTGGAACCCTGCCGGATCGGGGATCTTCGCGATCAAATGATCGCTAAATTCGGCGCCAATGATGGGCGGACGGAGCAGGAATTATTTGATTTTCTGGTCAATCTCCGACGTGCCGAATTAATCGATGTCCTCGGTCAATCCATCACCGAAAACCATCCGCTTGCTGTCCAGCCCCGTGTTGAAGAAAGTTTCCTGAATCGGGTTGAAACCTTTTTTGGAGAATGGCCGATCTACCTACCATGGATGCGATTTCTCACCTCAACACCCATGTCTCGAATTCGGCGTTGGGCAGGCCGGGTCTATCGTCATCCAACCCTACCAGTATGGTTACAATGGCTTCTAAAGGCGACGGTATGGGCCTGGTGGCCATATCAATCCTGGTTCCAAGCGCGCGACGCCACTCGTGAACATGGCCCGGCGGTATTGGCACGGCTCGGGAAGGGGCTGGCTCGTCAAAGGGTCGAACAATGGTGGCTGGCTTTATGCCACGGTGTGCCCCCAGCGAAGTATTATTCCCTAGGAATTTTTTTGCCTACTCGCTATCGCCAGGCACGTCACTACCTGTTCGACAATGACCGGGTACCATTATTCCGAGGATTGACCACGAATCAAGAGATCGGAAGCCTCGATAAATGGTCCTTTTATGTTCGTTGCCGCGATCATGGTGTCGCGGCCGTACCTCCGTTAGGGGTTTTCAGTGGAGGACGCTATTGGCCATTAGGACCAGATGGGGCATGGCCGCCACGCGTGGATCTATTCATAAAGCCGATCCAGGGTTCCCGAGGGCGTAATGCCATGCTTTGGTATCGGCAGCCTAATGGCGAATATCGAGATAGACAAGGCGTACGTCTTTCCGCGCTTGCGTTATTGGATTACTTGAGCCGCTTGACCCGAACAAGAGGTTCCACGAAACGATTTGGTTTTGAGCGTGGACTCCTTGTTCAGCAACGGTTGTGCAATCATCCGGATATTGTGGATTTGAGCAATGGCGAGATAGCGACCATTCGGGTGGTAACGGGATGGCCTGCGGAAAATATTGAGAACGCTGAAGCCGAACCCCTGGCGGCATTATTCAAGATGTCCTTTGGGGCAGGAATCATCAACAACACGGGAATCAAAGCAATAATTGACTGGCGTACCGGAATATTAAAGGAATGTTTTCATTCTCAATCTGTCTTTACCCCCATTGATTGCCATCCAGATAGCGGTGCGCTCATTGCTGGTCGTGTTGTTCCTTATTGGCGAGAAGTAATTGAATTAGCGAAGCGTGCTCATCACCTTTATTCAGGATATCCCTTTGTCGGCTGGGATATTGTCATTACCGCCACTGGTCCTCTCCTCTTGGAAGGAAATCCGCTGTTGTTCGTTGAATTTGTGCAAAATGGAGAGGATCTGGCGTTTGGATTGGGTCGCTTCGCGGAACTGGTTGAGCAACATATCGGATTATTAAGTGGTTAGTTATGAAACAACAGCGGATAGTGGCGCTGGATGGTCTACGCGGTTTGGCTGCGCTGACGGTTGTCCTATTTCATGTCCTGACGCTGGACCCCAGCTTCTTGCCCGTCCTGCGAAAGCCGCTTGCTCTCGTTCCCGAGGCCGGTGCCCTGGCCCCTCTCGGGCTCCCCATCCTGCACCTGTCATGGGCGGGCCGCGAGGCGGTCATTTTGTTCTTCGCGCTCTCTGGCTTCGCGTTGGCGCAGCCGTTTTGTCATCCCCGCACGGCACCCACGTATAGCGACTTCCTGGTCCGCCGCCTGTACCGTATCTATCTTCCCTTTCTGATGGTCGTGGCGCTGGGGGTGGGACTATGGTCGCTGATCGGCAACCTGCCGGTAGTGCGCTCCGGAGTGATTTACGTGGATCAGTGGTCCCACGCGCCAACCATGACGGTAGTATTTAAGGCGCTACTGATGGAGAACAGCTCGGTCATGCGGGTCGAACCGCCCTTGTGGTCGATTGCGCACGAAATGCGGCTTTCACTGGTGTTTCCCTTGCTGTTCTTCTCACTGGCTCGCTGGCCGGTGGCGACCTTCGCGGCGGCGCTGGCGTTTTCCGTGGCAATGGAGCAGGTGAGACACTCGCTGACTGGACTGCTTGAAGCCGCTAGCCAGACCGGACTTTACCTCTATCTCTTCGCGTTGGGAGCGCTTTTGGCGATTTACCGACCTTGGGTGGAACGGTGGGTCGCGGCGTTGCTGCTGGTCGCCATACTGCTCCTGGCTTTAGTGACCTTGGCCCTTCTGGAGTCCGGTCTCTTCCTACCTTTTACGAACAGCCGCTGGGCGGTCGGCGTCGGTAGTGTCCTGTTGCTGGGCCTGGTGATTGGACGCGCGAGCTGGCGGCAAGCGTTCGAGGGTCCACTGCTGGCCTGGCTGGGGCGGATCTCTTTCAGCCTATATCTTACGCACTATCTGGTGATTCACTTGGTGGTGAAACTGCTCGGCAATCGTGTTCCGGTCGGTGGGGTCATGCTGGTCTCCCTCGCCGCCGCCCTGCCCATGGCGGTAGTGTTCCATCGGCTGGTGGAGGAGCCGACACACCGGCTTGGTCGGAGGTGGATCGCCGGCGAGGCGGATCCACCCCCCGGTCGTTTGTTCTGCAACGGCCATAGTATGTATCCGACTTTGCGAGCAGGTGACTTGCTTGAATACACAACGGTGTCACCAGAGCGGTTGCGCCGGGGGGACGTGATCATCTTTCCCAACCCCTCTCTCCCCGACCGGCTGGTGGTGCATCGTCTGCGGGCACGCCGTGGCGACCGTCTCATTACCCAGGGGGACCACAATCACCTACCCGATTCATGGGAGGTGGCGTCCGACCAGGTGGTCGGCCGGGTGCTGTATTACCATAGAGGCAAGCACCGTCGAGTGCTGGCGGGCGGGTTGGCGGCCCAACTGCAAGGGCGAGTAACTGTGTTGAGCAATCGCCTATGGTCGTTTTTACTGAGGAAAGCGGCTTGGCTGCT
Source organism: Gammaproteobacteria bacterium (assembly GCA_963575655.1). NCBI lineage: Bacteria > Pseudomonadati > Pseudomonadota > Gammaproteobacteria > Gammaproteobacteria bacterium. The sequence continues at coordinate 27,901 of CAUYTY010000186.1, forward strand.
CGCACCTTTGTACCATCAGTTGGCGCGGCGCGGCGTCGTCCTAAACCTGCTGGGCGCGGTGGGCTACCGGCCAGCACCACGCGTGGTACGCCTGTCTCGGGATGGCCAAGAGTACGATTGGTTGATGCTCGGAAATCGTCGGATCGGCTGGCGGGTCGGCGACCAGGCACGCTGGCGCGTGCGTCGGCCTTATCGCTTGCTGGTCGAACCTTCCCAAGTGGTTGAACATGAACGTCGGGACTTATAGTTGTATTTATCACTATGCCCGCGACTGGTTGCTGAAGTTTACTCCGGTGTTGCCCGGGAATTGGGTGGACTCGACCTTGAAATGCAACGCGTGAATTAGCGTCCACCCTTCCAGCAGAAACAACTAAGTGGCGGCTACGGTGGCTTGGACTTGGGGGGGCGGGGAAGTAAGCGGTTGAGGTATTACCATACATGATAATGGTATCTTTTAGACAATAGGAACTAAAAAGCCACACACGATTTTATCCGTGTGTGGCTTTTTAGTTCCCAACTGGGTAATGCTACACAGGTAATGCTGTTTAAATTTGGGTGGAGAATACCGCAAATGATGCGGTTTGTCCCTAATTATGCTATGCGATAACAATGGTTGTTGGCGCAATAGACTCCTGATAAAGTGAATTTCGTGAAAACCCTTATACTAGCCATCGGTAATACTCTACTATCTGACGAAGGTATTGGGGTTCACGTCCTCCACGCCCTGCAAGATCGATTTGTGGAAAAAGATTCGGTGGTGTTGGTGGATGGTGGCACCTTAAGTTTTACCTTGGCCGGATCCATTGCCGAGGCAGAGGCATTGATTGTGGTCGACGCCGCCCAGCTCCAAGCCGAACCCGGTACCTTGAAAGTTTTTGAGGGGGAAGACATGGATCGTTTTCTTGCTGGTAACCGCAAATCCAGCGTGCATGAGGTGGGCCTGACGGATTTGATGACAATCGCGCAACTCTCAGGTCATTGGCCGACACGACGGGCGCTGGTGGCTATCCAACCTGCAAAAATGGATTGGGGCGAATTTCCTACGGATCGGGTAGCTGCCGCCATACCTATTGCTTGCCAACACATTCAAGCCATTATCGAGGGCTGGCGCCATGGCCTTCAGATCACCATTCCTAAAATCCCGTAGTTTCTAAAATCCCCATGGCGTCTTAACGATTCCAAACCTAAGGAGGAAAATCATCATGAGCGAACCAACCGAGGTTTTGCCGGATCGATTGGCGTGGCAAGGAGTTTCCCGCCGCACCTTCCTAAAATATTGCACCACCTTGGCGTCGCTGATGGCCCTGCCGCCGAGCGCAGGGCTGGCCTTTGCCGAGGCATTCACCAAGGCGCCCCGACCATCGGTCATCTGGCTCTCCTTCCAGGAATGTACCGGCTGTACCGAGTCCATTACTCGCTCCCATTCGCCCAGCTTGGAAGGGCTGATCTTCGACAGTATCTCACTGGACTATCACCACACCCTTCAGGCCGCTTCCGGTACTGCCGCCGAGGCTGCTCGCGAAGAGGCCATGAAAAGGAATTGGGGTAAATATCTGGTGGTGGTCGATGGCTCGGTACCAATCAAGGATGGTGGCGTCTATTCCACTATTGCCGGAGTCTCGAATTACGATTTGCTGATGGCGACGGTGAAAGGCGCTGCGGCAGTAGTGGCCGTCGGTACCTGTGCTGCCTTCGGCGGGTTACCTAAGGCCGATCCGAATCCTACCGGTGCGGTAGCAATTTCCGCTTTGGTAAAGGACAAGCCGGTGATTAACATCCCCGGCTGTCCACCCATCCCGGTGGTAATGACTGGGGTACTGGCCCACTATCTTACCTTCAGCACTCTTCCTGAACTGGATAAATTAGGTCGACCCATGGCCTTCTATGGGGAGACCATCCACGACCGATGCTATCGTCGGTCTTTCTACGATCAAGGAAAATTTGCGAAGAGCTTCGACGACGAAGGGGCACGTCAGGGCTGGTGCTTGTTTGAATTAGGTTGTAAGGGACCGGTTACCCATAATGCTTGTGCCACGACCAAATGGAATGGTTCCACTTCTTTCCCCATTGAGTCGGGACACGGTTGTCTCGGGTGTTCGGAACCGAGATTCTGGGACGCTGGTGGTTTCTATCGCGCTTTGTCCCTGCCGGCGAACCCGTTACAAAACACGACGGCAGCGGTGCTCGTAGGAGCTGCAGTGGGGATGGCGGTGACCATTTCTAACCGCACCGTTAAAAAAGCGGCTAGGTCCGACCATACGCCGGCTAGCCTGGCGGATCTGGAAAAGTAAGCGGAGGTTGACATGAACGAACTTCTATTCCTCTCCTGGGCGCGTGGTCCCGGTCTGCAAATCGCGGTAACGTTCTTCCTGATGGGTACCGTCTGGCGTCTGATTGAGATCTACACGTTGGGCCGAAAACCAAACCTCGCCGAACCGCGCCAGGTTACCGGCGCTTCCGGTTGGCATACGCTTTATCGCCGTTTCATCGTACCGGAGGGTATGTTTCAAACATCGCCCATCACCTATATTGGCGGCTATGTTTTCCACATTGGTTTGGCCGTAGTATTTTTCCTATTTGGGCCACACATAAAGTTAATTCAGGAAATTACCGGCCTTTCCTGGATGCCATTCCCTTCGTCGGTAATAGACCTGGTAACCGTGATCACCTTAGCAGCGATGATGATCGTATTGGTGGATCGGTTCAGGCACCCCGTGAAACGGTTCCTCTCCGGATTTGAAGACTATTTTACCTGGACGGTTACTTTCCTGCCGGTATTGACTGGCTATTTTGCAGTAAAGCACCTGCTGTTTCCCTATCCTACGCTATTGGCTCTGCACATTTTCAGCGTTGAGCTGCTGTTGGTGATGATTCCTTTCACTAAACTGTTCCACAGCGTTACGCTATGGCCGTCGCGTTGGTTCAATGGGGATATTAACGGTCGGAGAGGCGTTCCGGTATAGAGAGCCCACGCTCAATCCCTTCCCCTACCGGGAAAAGCGGAAAACAATCAAGAGGAGGCAATGGTATGAGCGCTTCATTGACCAGGGCTGTCAATGTACTCAAGGAGGTCATCGACGCCCCGACTGCCAGCTACTTCAACAGCTGCGTCCATTGCGGCCTGTGCGCCGAGGCCTGTCTGTTCTACACTGAAACGAGAGATCCCAAATATACCCCGATTCATAAACTGGAGCCGCTACGCCGCGTCTATGAGCAGGAATATACCCTACTGGGCAGGCTTGCCAAATCATTTGGTCTATCCAAACCCATTACTGGTGAAGAATTGGGAGCATGGCAGGAGCTGGTCTATGACAGTTGTACCATGTGTGGTCGTTGTTCTCTGGTCTGTCCGGTAGGAAACGACCTGGTCTATATGTTGAGACGGCTGAGAGAAGGTATGGCTATTGCCGGACACGCGCCGCAGGGACTGATTGATGGCACCAAACGTGCCGTCGAGATCGGTAGTCCGATGGGAGTAAAGTTGCCAGCGCTAAAGTTTCAGATCTCCCACATTCGAGCGGAAACTGGTTTGGAGGTACCTTTAGATCGAGAAGGCGCAGAGTATATGGTAGTGCTCTCTTCCATGGAGATTATTAATTTTCCTGAGTCCATGGCCGCCATTGCTAAAATTATGCACCAGGCTGGTAAAACTTGGACCCTCTGTTCGGATGCCTTTGAAGCGACCAATAGTGGGATTCAGATCGGTGTTTCCGATATTGCCAGGGTAATCGTTTCTCGCATCGTTGCCGGTGCCGAAAAGTTGAAGGTAAAAACGGTGATCAGCCCCGAATGCGGTCATGCCTTTACCGCTCTGCGTTGGGAAGGACCAAATTTGATCGGTCGGCCCTATGGGTTCAAGGTCCAGCATATCCTGGAGGTGTTGGATGAATTCCGCCGCCAGGGACTTTTGAAGACTGTCGGTCGCGAGGGGGGACGGCTTACATTTCATGACCCTTGCCAAATCGCCCGGATGGGTGGCGTTATCGAACCCCAGCGTAACCTAATAAAGATGGTGGCAGAGAACTTCGTCGAGATGCCGGATTCCGGAAAATATAACTGGTGTTGCGGTGGCGGTGGTGGGGTATCGGCCAACGAGAATGCGAAAGAATTGCGGCTCATTGTCTTCAAACGCAAAAAGGCGCAATTGGATGCGATCAAGGCGGATCGGTTAGTTACTGCCTGTGCCAATTGTCGCATCACGCTAGAGGAAGGCATGGAATATTACCGGATAGATCCACCCATGATGGGACTCACTGAACTGATCGCCGACCATTTAGTAAAGACAGAGTTGGAGGAATAAAACAATATTATTGTTGCGCCACCTCTTTCCAATGTTTGAATAATACAGCATAAGGATAATTCTGAGAGGCGAATATGAACATTACGAATGATAATGAATTCAAGGCTATTCTAGCTGGCCTGGATATTTCCCGGCAGCGCAAAGTAGCTGCGGCCTTTGTGGAAGGTGTATTGTCTTTGTGTAGTGATCCCCGGGTTAATGCCGCTATCGATATCGTCAAACGTGACGGAGTAACTGAGTTGGAACTGGCTGCCGCTTACCAGATGGCCAATACTGCGCGGGTGGAAAGTTTCTGTCCGTGTGGAAAAGAGATAGACTGGCGAATCCAGACTGGCCATTTTGTGGCCAAGGCAGCGCTAGATTGTGCAAAACCTGCCAAGGAAGATGTCAGCCTGGCTTGGGATGCGGCCATGGATGCGCGCATTGCACGAACCTGTGAGGGCATCGCCAGCGGTGAAACTATCGAGCGGCGTGAAGTAGAGCGTGAAGTGGGGAACCAATACCGCATTCTTTCCGATTTCATAGGTCAATAGGGGGAGCGATGGCTACCACACAACGAATCGTTGTCGATCCTATTACCCGTATCGAAGGTCATTTACGCATCGAGGCGGAAACGGACGATGCGGGTAGGATCGTCCATGCCTCCAGCGCTGGCACCATGGTGCGCGGTATTGAGATTATTCTGCGCGGTCGCGATCCCCGCGACGCTTGTGCCTATACCCAGCGGATTTGCGGTGTCTGCACCCTGGTCCATGCTATGGCCTCGATTCGGGCTGTAGAAAATGCTCTCCACTATCCCATTCCTCACAATGCCCAATTGATCCGTAATCTCATGATTGGGGCACAATATATCCATGATCATGTCATGCACTTTTATCACCTGCATGCCTTGGATTGGGTTGATGTGATTTCGGCCCTCAAGGCTAGTCCCAAAGCCACCTCGCAGCTGGCCCAGAGTATCAGCAAGTGGCCAAAATCTTCGCCTGGTTATTTTGAGGACATGCAAAAGAAGGTAAAGAAATTTGTAGAGCTCGGACAGTTGGGGATTTTTACCAACGGTTATTGGGGTCACCCTGCCTATAAGCTGCCACCGGAGGCGAATCTGTTGGCGGTAGTTCACTACCTAGAGGCACTCGCCTGGCAGCGCGAAGTGGTAAAACTGCACGCTATTTTCGGTGGCAAGAACCCTCATCCTAATTTCGTGGTGGGCGGCGTACCTTGCGCCATCAGCGTCGATCCCCATCTTCCCGGAGGACCGCCACCACACGGTGGTCAAGATGCCACAGCGGTTAATATGGTAGGTCTGCAAACCGTCCAGAATGTCATTTACCAGATGCAGGAATTCGTAGATCAGGTCTATGTTCCCGATACTTTGGCGATTGCGGAATTCTATAAGGATTGGGCGGTACGGGGCGAAGGATTGGGTAATTTCTTATGCTATGGAGATCTTCCGGCCAAAGATATAGATACTCCGGATTCTTTTTTCTTCCCGCGCGGCGTTATTCTGAATCGTGACCTTAACACGATCCACCCGGTCGATCTCAATAATGCGACGGAGATTCAGGAGTTTGTGACCCATTCTTGGTACAAGTACAGTGTGGGTGACAAGCAGGGTCTGCACCCCTATCAGGGGGAAACTGAGTTAAATTATACGGGGCCAAAACCGCCCTACGAATATTTGGACGTAGACGCCAAATACTCCTGGCTCAAGAGCCCGCGTTGGAAGGGAAAGTCTGTGGAGGTGGGGCCGTTGGCCCGTGTGCTGATGCTTTACGCCAAGGGTCACGAGCCGACCAAGGAATTGGTAGGCATGACGTTGGCGAAGTTAGAGGTGGGTCCCGAGGCACTGTTTTCCACCTTAGGCCGTACCGCCGCGCGTACTCTTGAAACCAAACTCCTCGCTGACGAGATGCAGGGCTGGTTCAATGCTCTGATGGCCAATATTAAGAGGGGTAACCTAAAAACCTTTAACGAGACTCAGTGGGATCCGTCCACTTGGCCCAAGAATGCGCAGGGAGTTGGTTTTACCGAGGCACCACGCGGTGGCTTAGCTCATTGGATCGTTATCCAAGACGGTCGTATCGATAACTACCAGGCAGTGGTGCCCAGCACCTGGAATGCAGGTCCTCGCGACGCAACGGGACAGCCGGGAGCTTATGAAGCGGCCTTACAGGATCGCCACACTCTTCTAGATCCCAAGCAGCCCATTGAAATTCTGCGTACTATCCATAGTTTTGACCCATGTATCGCCTGTGCCGTGCACGTGACGGACCCGGCTGGTGAGGAACTGGTCCAGGTGAAAATCAGGTAACGAGTTTCTCGAAGGATCTCCGGTATACGTCGTGCCAGAGGTCTTTGGAACTGGGGGAGCGAACCGAAAACTGAAGATGCGGGCAGGATGTGCCAACCTAATCAGGAAATGCTCTAGAACTCAACCATCTCGCCTGTGTTTTAGTTTTTTGATAATCCTGTCTCGGATATGGTGAGGAGCGAAGCGTATCATTCGCGTCATTTCTCAACGTCGCTAGTTATTTTAATGACCAAGGCCCACCTGACCTGCCGCTTGCAACTCGGCGTGATAGGACGATCGCACCATTGGACCACTGGCGACGTGGGTAAAACCCAGTCCCTCGGCGTAGCATTGTAGAGAGGCAAACTCGTCAGGGGTCGCGAAACGAATGACCGGGAGGTGGTGGCGGCTGGGTTGTAGATACTGGCCCAGCGTGATCCTGTTGCACCCATGGGTATGTAGGTCGCGGAGGACCTGTTCGACCTCCTCCTGGGTCTCTCCGAGGCCCAGCATCAGACCGGATTTGGTGGGCACGCTGGGATGGTGGTTCGCAAAGGCCTGCAACAAGGTGAGGGAATGTGCGTAGTCAGCCCCTGGTCGGACCTGCCGATAGAGGCGTGGTACCGTTTCCAGATTGTGATTAAAGACATCCGGCGGGGTCGAGGAAAGGAGGTCGAGTGCTTGCTCCATCCGACCGCGAAAGTCTGGTACCAGGATTTCGATACTGACCTCGGGGGTGCAGTCACGGATAGCGTGGACACAAGCGGCAAAGTGAGCAGCCCCACCATCACGAAGGTCATCACGGTCCACGGAGGTGATTACGACGTAACGTAACCCAAGCGACATAATCGTCTCCGCCAAATGAACAGGCTCGTTGGGGTCCAAGGGACGGGGTTGGCCATGACCCACATCGCAAAAGGGACAGCGTCGGGTGCAGAGGTCACCCATGATTAGAAAGGTAGCCGTACCGTTGGAAAAACACTCGCCCAGGTTTGGACAAGCCGCCTCCTCGCAGACCGTATGCAACGCCGCCGCACGCAAAAGCCCCTTGATGCGCATCACTCCCTCGCCGCTGGGGGCGCGGGCACGAATCCATGCGGGTTTACGAAGCAGTGGGACGGTTGGTGTCCCAGGGGAGAGGGTGCGTTCGAGCTTGGACTTACCCTTGTGGGGATTGGTGTGGGACATGGAAAAACGGCCTCGGGGCTACGCAAAGGAAATAGGGGAGGGGAGAGAGGTAATCGGTGACTTATTTTGCTGTCGTTGCTACTGGTTGGGCACTGGTCTATTTTGATTCTTGCTATAATCGATTGAAAATTATACACTATTCTATCTTAAGCGGCGGATTCAACCTTGAAGTGCAACGGGTGGGTTAATCGATTGTAACTCATTATTGAACACTTCAAAAGGAGTTTTGAACCCGAGGCATTTCCGTGGCCGGTGATTTAGGAAATCCTTTGCCCTCTGGATAAGTTTTTCAGGGATGAATTTAAGACTCATCTTCTTTGGAAAGAACTGGCGGATTAGTCCATTCATATTCTCATTGGCGCCACGTTCCCAAGAGGAATATGGGTGTGCGAAATAGAACCCCGCATTCAGTTCCTTGGCGATTCGTTGATGTTGAGAAAACTCCTTGCCGTTGTCGGTCGTGATAGTGTGAACATGATCAGCGAAAGGCTTGAGTAAGGAAATCATCGTGTCCGCCACAACAGCGGCCTCTTTGCTAGCCACATGGGCAATAGACCTTATCGGAAACCTCCTCATCACCCACCACAGTCAATATAAATCATGAGGTTGCGTTGTCCGGCAGAGCTAGGTAGGGGGTTTCCGATAAGGTCTAATGTTTGTCTAATACAAAAACGGCCATTTTGCTTCTCAAAAAATGCGCTTACGCGCCTAGTGACGGAGCCTTTCGGCTCGCTCCCCTCGCCAATGTTGCAACGCAGCTTCGATTCTTGCGAACCTTGCAGCAGACCGTTTCGTGCGTACCCGTCGCGTGTCTGCTTCTGCTGCTTTCAGAGCTTGGAGTTGAGGAAGCGCCCCAAGGTGAGTCTTGTACTTCGTTGCAACGTAGTCCGATTTCTCGGACTAAGGCTGGTCAATCTCGGGCTTGCTTTCACAAGCCCCGGGCTTTAGCCCGGGGTGATTGACAACATTATCCGAACACATTTCACTACCAAACAAGTTCCTGCGGTTTCTTTAGGTGTTATAGAAAAAGGACTTTCCTGGGAGCAAATTTTAATGCTCCAGAAAACCGCCTGATTAGTCGATTCCTACATTAATAATCAATCAGTTAGTTAGGATGGAATCAGACTGAACCAGTCTCGGGCTATCCTCGGGCTTGGTATTGCGGATAACGGTATCTGACTCCTGAGACAGAGGAGATACCGTCAGGTATTGGCGGGATGTCAATGGATTTTGGTGGACGTTACTGGACAGTAAGGAAGACCTAACACATTGATTTGTTTCGGTCTTCTTCGGACTACCTTAAACTAGTGTTTGGTGGAGTCGAGGGGGATCGAACCCCTGGCCTTCGCATTGCGAACGCGACGCTCTCCCAGCTGAGCTACGACCCCGTTTAAGAACGGTCGATATTATACGATCATCACGGCGAGGAAGCAGCAAGTCCCGGACTCATTTCAGCGAGGAAATTTTAGTCATGCCGCCCCCCCCCCTTCCAGACTCGAACTATCGCCCGCATCGGCCTTCTGATAGGAGGTATTGGTGTAGCAGCCTTGGGGAACACGGGGGAGGAACACATGGCTGAAGCCCATCAAGCTCAGGCAGAAAGCACAACGCAAACTGCGGAAAACTATTTGAAGTACTTGATTCAGCGTAATCCCACGCAGGCAAAAACCAGGATCTTGCTTGGCCGCCTCTATCTGGAGCAAGGAAACCCTGAGGCAGAACAAGAACTTGAACTGGCACGACGGTTGGGAGCCGACCCCAAGGAGGTTCTACCACTCCTGGGGCACTCACTACTAGCTCAGGGAAAGGCTCGTGCCGTATTGGAACGGATTAAGCCTTCAAATCCTACTTCTTCCTCCCTGAGGGCACAGATTGCGGTGCTCTATGGTCAGGCCCAACTGATGTTAGGGCAATTCGATGCGGCAACCGCAAGTTTTATCGAGGCCCTAGCGTCGGAAAGTACTTCGGGTATGGCGCGAGTCGGTCTGGCATGGGCGGCGCTGGCCCGCAGTAACCTCGATCAGGCCGAGGCCGAAGCGACTCGTGCCCTTTCCTTAGATGCCAGGTTGACCGAGGCCTGGCTGGCCAAGGCCGAGGTATCGCGTCTACGCGGTAGGTCGGCCGAGGCAGAAAGGGCCTTCGCAAGGGTCCTCGTACTGGCACCATTCAACCTCTCTGCACGCTTGGGTCGAGCCGCGATGGCGTTGGCTCAACATCAGCCCGAAACAGCAGCCGAAGATCTGCGCGTCGCCTCACAAATAGCTCCCCAGAATCCCTTGCTCAATCGCTTGCACGGGCTACTCGCCTATGAACGCGGTGACCTCGCGGGTGCGATTGAGGCACTCCATCAGATGCTAACCACGGACCAAGAGGGACGTTCTACTACACATCTCCTAGGCACCCTGATAGACCGTGAGTTGATGGCCGAACATTACCAAGCGGTCCTACTCACGGCTCGGCGCCTTCAGGGTCAAGCCCCACAAGCCGCTCTGGGCTACACCGCCGAGGGCACAGTACGCATGGCGCAACAAGATTGGGGCGGCGCCGCGCGTGTCCTGACCGCTGCCTATCAACGTGAACCCAACGCCCGACTTGCGCTGAATCTCTACATCGCACGCAGCAACAGCAAAGAATCAGGGGCAGAGGCGATATTAGAAAGCTGGTTCAGCGCACATCCCGAGAATATCGAGACACGCATTACCGCCGCCATTGCCCTACAACAAAATGGTCAGCGTCAAATGGCACAGGCCTACTATGAAAAGGCATTGGAAACACAATCTGACCACCCCGTGGCACTAAATAATCTGGCTTGGCTCTATCTGGAGGATCGCGACCCACGAGCGCTGTCCATAGCGGAATTGGCCTATCGACAATCACCCAACAATCCCCAGGTGCTGGATACCTATGGTTGGGTCCTAGTGAACGAAGGCGATCCGCAACGTGGCCTATTCCCATTGCAACAAGCAGTTTCCGGGGCACCCCAGGATGGTAGTATTCGCTACCACTGGGCCGTGGCCCTCGTTCAAATCGGTCGCTCAGAAGATGCACGTCAGGAACTAGAGAAATTGCTGCACGATCTAGCGACATTTCCTCAGCGTTCCGCAGCGCAGGCACTACTCGCCAGGCTTCAACCAGTGGGACTGGTTCAGTCTGATTCCATCCTAACTGACTGATTATTATTGTGGGAGTCG
>CAUYTY010000187.1 GCA_963575655.1 Gammaproteobacteria bacterium
TATAGAATGTTTTTGTCGTAGCGTAGGTTAGGTCAACGTAAGGCACCACCAGAAAATCGAGGACGATAAATTTCTTCAATAATCCAAACGATTGGCACGACGATGCTCGGCCTTTTGGGGATTGCCAGGTTACTAACGAACATGCCCGCTAGAGGCGGGCATGCAGCAAAAAATGGGTGAGATCGACCTTTAGTGAAGATAACCGTGGGTCTCGTTAAACACCATATCTTCCATCCAGGCTAAGGCGGCTTCGTGACCGGGCTGATTGAATAGGACCATAAGCACTACCCACTTTAATTGATCCAGGTCAATATCGTCCGTTTCCAGAGCCATAATGCGGTCAATAATCAATTCACGGGTAGTGGGGTCGAGCACCCCAATCTGCTCTAGGAACAGAAGAAAACCGCGACTTTCTACGTTCAAGCGCTCCAATTCATGGTCGGTATACACCCGCAACGAATGGTTAAGGGCGACGGGCAGAGTACCGCGCTGCTCGGAAAGTCCTTCGAGCCACAGAAAGGCTTTACCGACTTCTGCCTCGGAAAAGCCAGCCTCGATGAGTTCCATTCGCAAAGATTCTTCGTCAGTGCTGAGGTCTGCATCTGCATCCATATAATTGTCGAAGAGGTACATGAGCACATCCAGGACTGTTTCTTTCATGGCCAACCCTCACGTGGCGCGGGTGTAGAGGCCGCCCGACTGTGCGGCAACGAGTCCCCGAAGCTCCAGGAGCAGGAGCATGGAGGAAACAGCGGCTGGCGTCAATCCGCTTTGTTCTACCAGTGCATCTATGGGGAGGGGATCGTAACTAAAACACTCCAGAAGCTTGCGGTAATCACCATCCAGGGGCGATTCGCTCACAATTGTGGTGGAGGTGGCAACTGCCGCCCGCAATGGCGCCAGTTCTTCCAGGATATCTTGGACCGTTTCCACCAGTTTTGCCCCCTCGCGGAGGAGGGCATGGCATCCGCGTGCCAAGGGGTTGTGGATGGAGCCAGGGATGGCGAAGACCTCGCGCCCTTGTTCCAAGGACTGGCGGGCGGTGATCAGGCTACCGCTGTGGATAGCCGCTTCTACGACCAGCGTGCCGATGCTGAGTCCGCTGATGATGCGGTTGCGACGTGGAAAATTGGCGGGCAAGGGGGGCGTTCCCTGCGGGTATTCGGAGACCAGCGCCCCGCGCTCTAGGATGCGATGGGCGAGTGCTCGGTGGCGGGCGGGATATACCTGGTCTAGGCCGGTACCGGCCACTGCTACGGTGATGCCTCCATCGGCAGCCAGGGCGCCTTCATGTCCTGCGCTATCGATGCCATGGGCAAGTCCGCTGGTGATGATTAGCCCCGTTGTGGCTAGGTCGCGGGCAAAATCGCGGGCTGTGTCGTGCCCTAGCGGACTCGGATTGCGACTGCCAACAATGGCGATCTGCGGCCGCCCAAGGACCGTGGGGTCCCCGCGTACAAAGAGGATTGGCGGCGGGTCAGAGATTTGGGCAAGAAGATGGGGATAACGAGGGTCGCTACGGCTGAGGATCAGGTGGCCTGGGCGTTGTGCCCATTCCAGATCGGCATCGATTGCGCTCCAGTCGGGTGCGGTCAGATAGGCCAGCGTTGTCGCTGTCAAACGTCCCTCGGCCTTTAGCGTTGAGGCCGTAGCAAGTACCGCCGCCGCTGTGCCAAAACGCGACATGAGATTCTGGAATAAAACCGGCCCCACCCCCGGTGCTCGGTACAAAGCCAAGGCACAACGTAGCTCGTCGTCCATTGTCTTGATTTATCTTTAGAGGTTTCTTGATTTTCTTTGGTTTACCCTTTTCCTAGGGTTGTGGGGTGCGCACCACTGCGAAGAGTTGCATTTCTTGTTGGGCCTCTAGGACTAAGGCGTAGCTGACCCGGTCGAAGACACGGAATACCATCAATAATCCCGCACGCTCTTCCGGTAGCATTATCGATTCCTTGGTGACGGGGTCTTGGATCATTGCCCCAGATTGGTTAATCACCAATACATGGCCCACCTCTAATCCATCCTCGAGGCCCCGATCAATTACTACGGTTTGCAGGCGAGCGACCCGTGATAATCCGCCCATGACATCAATAATGCGGGCTTCTACCGGAAAATCGGGGGCGTGAGGCATAAAGTTGCGGTTGAAAACCTGTGATTCTTCGGGCAACAAGCGATCCCCAGAGAGAATTTCACTGGAGGATTGGGTGACCAATAGTGTGGCGGGGTCGCCGGGTCGTGTTAATTCCGCTTCGCCCAGGGAGATCGCCTCAAAGCCGAGTAAGAGGGGGTCGTCTGTTCCCATTTTCCGATAATAGGGGCGACCCGCACGGTAGATACCGTAGCGAGTTGGAGGATCGGAGGCGATACCTCGTGCGTAGAGATGGTCGCCGGTGACGGAGGCAAGGCGTCGTTCGGCTTGACCAATGACGTAGGCCGCACTTTTCATCTCACTCACCGAGGTAACCCGTGCCCGATTTAGGAATGGTTGAATAGCATCCAGGGGGATGGTGGGGATCGATTGGACCAGGCTGCTCTCCCGGATGGTGGGGGAGAGCTTGAGGGTTGCCCCCCCTCGGGTGAGTCCGGTCACCAGTCGACCGTTCACGAGGTAGATGCTGATCACGTCGCCGGGGTAGATGAGATGCGGGTTCTCGATCTGGGGATTCCTACTCCACAGGTCTTTCCAGTGCCAGGGATGGGTGAGAAAACGTCCGGCGATATCCCACAGGGTATCGCCCGGTACCACCACGTAGCGGTCGGGGTGCTGGGGATTGAGTTCCGGGGTATTTTCCGCCGTCTCGGCACCTGTCGAGGCCAGCAGCGTGCTGAAGAGGATGATGCCAAGCAACTTTTTGATAAACATCGTCGTCTGTATCCCATCACGAGGAGGCGTGCAGTCTAGCCCAAGCGGCGGTTCGCGGGGATACTGAGTTGATGGTAAACGAGGCCTCCTGCCAGCAGTGGTTGGGTAGGATGCCCAACAAAGTAAGTGATTTCTCGTCCGGTGTCAGTGAAGGTAACACCTAGCAGCTAACCCGTTGATAATCTCCCATGAGTGATCATGTGAAGCGTCGGACGGCTGTGAGGTATGGTTGATTTCTTCATGTCTAGCAATAAGTTGACACCTTTTTGTGTTACCTATATCTTGGCCGGTTTCATAATATAAATTCGTTTGCTCGTACCCCAATTGCTTACCGTTGGGCGAGGGAGTGAACGATTACAGAGATTCAAAGTTTTTTCCAACTCCTGGATTTACTATGGCCCTGCTCAACGTTCTTCGTTATCCCGATCCGCGCCTTCGTCAGCGGGCTCAACCTGTAGAAACCATCACCCCCGATATTTTGCGTCTGATCGATGATATGTTTGAGACTATGTATGCCGCTCCCGGTATTGGATTGGCAGCAATTCAGGTCAACGTTCCGGTGCGTGTAATTACCATTGATGTTACAGAAGGTCAAAATCAGCCCTTATGTCTCATTAATCCCAAGATTCTGACGCAGAGTGGTAGTGAACGCATGGATGAGGGGTGTCTCTCTGTTCCTGGTATCTACGAGCCTGTGGAACGCGCTACCCACATTATTTTCCAGGCGCTAGATCGCAATGGTCAGATTTTCAAGCGGGATAGCCACGGGTTGCTCTCGGTTTGCGTCCAGCACGAAATAGATCACTTGGAGGGGAAACTCTTCGTTGATTACCTTTCGGAGCTGAAGCGCAATCGCATTCGCAAGAAACTAGAAAAACAGGTGCGACAGACCTTCTAATAACTGATCAAAATTGCTGCCTATGCGGTAAAAAACGAAAAAGCCCCTCTCCTGGAGGGAGAGGGGGGAAAAGATTTCGCGCTCGACGAGTGGTGCCCCACTTTTCTGATTGTCCTCCTTCAATTCCTCTCATGGAGATTGCGGTGCCTCTTACTCTGGACGAAATTGCTTTATCTGCCACCGCTCCTGCAAATGCGTGGTATTTCAGCGGTACGATTATTATTCTGGCGCTCTTGGCCTTTATCAGCTTTCGTTGGCGTATCGCACCGTTGATGGCAGAGATGCGAGAAGCCTGTGGCATGATTGAGGCATTGCCCGACACCCAGGCATTGATCGATCATCTGCCCGAATTAGATGCCAATCTCGGTACCTGGTTGCTATTGGGTCCACCGTGGCGAGAGTTTCGGGCGACATTGGTAACCCCCGAACCCGGAGAGCCCCCCCAATTGTTGGCTACTCGTGACCCGGCGCAGGTCTTTCCCGGGGGACGGTTATTGGCGGCACATCTTAATCTGCGATTTTATCTTGCGATGCCCAATATGTTAGTGGGACTCGGGATTCTTGGTACCTTCGTGGGATTGTTATTTGGCATTCATGTCGCGAGTAAAGGATTGGCTGCACCAGATATGGCGGTAGCGCGGGGGGCGTTGCAGGGATTGTTGTCCGCAGCCGCCTTGAAGTTTTCCACTTCGGTGGCAGGGTTGCTGGCCTCACTCCTTTTTTCTTGGCGTGAAAAGCAGTGGACCCATCGTTTCGAGGCACTGACCGGTCGTTTTACCGCAGCCCTGGAGGTGCGCCTGGTGCGGGTGACCTCCGAGGCGATTGCGTTGGCCTCACTACGTGCCGTGGCGCGCCAGGGGGTGTTGTTGGAGAACCTGCCGCTACGTTTTGGCGAGGCGGTGGCGGCGCATTTGGCGCCGCAACTTGCCGCGTTGGTAACCCACGTGGAGACGCGTGAGACCGGGGTGACGGAACGCCTGGAGCGTCTCGGTCGTGACTTTTCGCGGGCCTTGTCCGGGGCGGCCGGTGAGGAGACGACACGCCTGGCTACCACCCTCGAACGGGTCGGGGCCGCCTTGGAGATTCACAGTGCGGGATTGCGGAATTCCTCGGGCGAGGCGGCGCGGGAGTTGTCTAGCAGCTTTCGCGAGGGCGGCGACGTGATAAAACAAGAGGTAACGCAGGCACTTACGACAATGCTCGGGCGTCTATCGAGTGCCATCGAGACGATGACCGGCCAACTCGCTGCAGCGGGGGCAATTGCCGCCCGAGACTTAAGCCGCGCTGCCGGTGGGGTTGATGCGGCTGGCGGACGACTCGCTACTGCGTTGGGGGGAATGGAAACGACGGCAGAGACTTTTACTCGCTTCGGTGGTGAGGTTGAACACCTAATTATGGGATTGCGTGAGGTTCATGGTAGTTTTGCAGCGGTTGCCGCACCCGTGGCCGAGGCGGCGGGTGCTTTTCGTAGTAGCGCGGCGCGTGTAGAGGGGATTGCGGTGCGGGTACAGGAGGCTACCGAGGGGTTGCGGGCTACGGTGAGTGAGCTATCACGGATGGAGGGCCAGGTTTGTGGTCAGTGGCGAGAATACGAGGAGCGTTTTGCCCATGTCGATGCGGCCTTAGCCAATACCTTTCACGAATTGGATGCTGGTCTGGCGCGCACAACGGCAACGGTGCGGGAATGGGTGGATGGATTAGATCGTCACACCGCCAGTATTGTTCGGGATTTGGCGGCCGCGACCGGGGAATTACGTGAGACGGTGGCAGAGCTTGCCGAGGTTCTGACGGAAGTGCGGAAATGAGTGTCGATTCGTCTCTGCCCGAAGAATCTGGGGATTATCTGGTCTCGTTGGCAGATTTGATGGCTGGGCTTTTATTCGTGTTTATCATTACGCTTATGGTCTTTGTCATGACGTTTCAGGGAGCGACCACCGAATTAACGAATACCGAGCGTCTGCGTACCGGAATGTTGCAACAAATCGCTGAGGAGTTATCGAAGCGTGGGGTACGAGTGCTACTGGTGGAGAATAATGGGGTGCTGCGCTTGACCGAAAACGAGATCTTGTTTGCGTCCGGGTCGGCTGAATTGCGCGAGGAGGATATGGCGCACATCGCAACGTTGGGAGAGGTGCTAGAGGGCGTACTCTCCTGTTACGCGGAACGTATCGGTGATTCACATCGTCCAGCCAACTGTCATGATGAGGCATCATTTAGGCGTATCGAGGCGGTTTTTCTGGAAGGACACACCGACAATGTACCGGTACATGGAGGACGCTTCGAGGATAATTGGCTTCTTTCTGCCCAGCGTGCCCTGTATACCTATCGTGCCCTATTGCGGGCACGTCCCGGATTGGGGGCGTTGGTGAATAATCGTGGTCAACCGTTATTTTCCGTGAGTGGCTATGGGGATGGTCGCCCCGTGGTGGCTTATACCACGCCGACCCCAGAGCCACGCAACCGTCGTATCGATCTGCGTTTTGTTATGGTTCCACCTCGCCAGGATTAGACATTAGAC
Organism: Gammaproteobacteria bacterium; assembly: GCA_963575655.1. Lineage (NCBI taxonomy): Bacteria > Pseudomonadati > Pseudomonadota > Gammaproteobacteria > Gammaproteobacteria bacterium. Next base: position 6,280 of record CAUYTY010000187.1, read on the forward strand.
CTTATCGGAAACCTCCTCATCACCCACCACAGTCAATATAAATCATGAGGTTGCGTTGTCCGGCAGAGCTAGGTAGGGGGTTTCCGATAAGGTCTATTATTCGAACTCCATCCACTTTCCTCTCCTTTTGGGAGAGGGGTTGGGGGTTGAGGGTGAAGCGGTTATCATAAGTCTGTGCGTTACTGAATTTCTCTTCTATCCGTGGTCCGAATACTTGGATCGACTCTCCCAGACCTTGCTCAGGGAAGCAGCCTTGGCCTGCCAATGTAGATGTTCATTCGACAGGACATCTAAAAACTCTGACAGTGTTTTGGACCTTGCCACGGTGTATAAAGTCAGTAAACCGGTAGGGATCATAACAAGGAGGAAAAAAATGATTCTTGCAAAAAGTGGATTGTCGGCCGCACTAAATAGATTCATCCCCAGGAAGCCAGTAGTCACCGTACCAATAATGCTGAGTGTCATCACTACGGTGAGTCGCACCACGGTTTCCGCCTGGCGACGTAGATCATCGCCTTCCAGGTATTGATTCATCTCGCGTACCGCCTCACTGATGTCGCGATAGATCTGTTCTGTCCCCAATTGATCGGTCAACATCTTGAATAGATCCCGAGCCTGGGCCTGATTAGAGACTTCGTGAAACCAATAGCGATGGGTAAATCTCAGGAAGGTCGAGAGAATCTTGCGGATATCACGTTTGAACTGTTTGAGCGATTCAACCTGATAGATATCCAGGTGACTGATTGCCGTAATCAATTGCTCTGAGAACAGGTGAAGGGCCGCCTTGTGGAAATGCGGGATAAGACACATCAGAAAATACTGGCGACGAAATTGACCAAGTAACCCGATTTCTGGATCGATAAAAAATGGGTCACCGGCTTTGCCCACCAAGAGGAAGGCGTGACCACAACACAGGTAACGGCTATTGAGCATCCCGTGTGCAGCGTGAGGATCCCAAAAGCGGTCATAGCAATACTGCTGTTCAAAGTCAATCAGTGATGCCTCTGAGTATGGTAACTGGTTGGAATCTCCTGGTCGGGTCACCAACGCCAATCGCACAAAATCCGCACGAGTTAGTTCGCGTGGGTCGTCTACGGTCAGATAGGCCATCAAGGGCATACGATGGTATTCAATTTGCCGATAACGCAATACCGCAGGAGTCGTCGCCTGGTGGAGTGTCAGGGGCCGCAATAGATATTCCCAGTGTCTGGCGATGGCTGGTGCCCGATATTTCCCAACACTGTCGAGATATTTCTCGCGATCTTCGTAATCGGATTCTGCCAATACCTGCCCGTTACGCCCCAACCATTCTACACGTTGGAAACACTGTCCCGCCTGCCCACTGCTATCCCAAAAGGCGGGGTAGGTTCTCCCGAATTTAAAGAGGACTTCCTGGGCCACGGGTAGTGGTAGGTCATGACCCACCACCTCGACTACCAGGATAATGATGTCAATATCATAGAAGAATAATAGGTTGGCCTGTTGCACCGCCAATGTCAGTGCTGGGGTTTCTGAATTAGGTGTTAAGCGAACTTGGGTCACTTCTCGATGGCGGAATACCCGGATCGGTGAGTTACCATAGCCAGTGATTCCCCGGTTCTCGCCGTATAGGAATCTTTGCACGTAGGGAAGAAAGGTTACGAATTCTTTATAGTACTGTTCCTTGAAAGTATGCGGATCACTACTGAAGGCGCTTGGCATTTCTTCCCAGGGGTTTTGCTCGGTGATATTCTTAAGGAATTCCCAGTGATTGCCATTGACGGTATGTTCGGGTTGCTCTGGGATAACTTGCAACGGCCAAAACAAGATCTCATGGAGGTGTCGAACGAGTGGTGAGGAATTATGTGTCAATGGATACATGTGGCAGAGATCCTGCGGTCATATGGGCGTTATTATTAATTCAAGTTGCTATCTAACCCAAGTTGCCACCTATTCAAAATTCGGGATCGCATCCAATCGTCCCCCCTCAATCTCCCCGTAAACGGGGGGAGGTCTGCGGCCTACTCCCTCCCCGTTTACGGGGAGGGCTGGGGAGGGGGCAAGTAGGTGGCAACTTGGGTTATCTAGTGTCTGATGGGAAACACGTCAATCACCCCAGGCTAAAGCCCGAGGCTTGTGAAAGCAAGCCCGAGATTGACCAGCCTTAGTCCGAGAAATCGGACTACGTTGCAACGAAGTACAAGACTCACCTTGGGGCGCTTCCTCAACTCCAAGCTCTGAAAGCAGCAGAAGCAGACACGCGACGGGTACGCACGAAACGGTCTGCTGCAAGGTTCGCAAGAATCGAAGCTGCGTTGCAACATTGGCGAGGGGAGCGAGCCGAAAGGCTCCGTCACTAGGCGCGTAAGCGCATTTTTTGAGAAGCAAAATGGCCGTTTTTGTATTAGACAAACGAAAGAATCCATTAATGCCGTGCAGCGAGAAGCGGGCTAGGAAGCTATTGAAAGCAAAGCGAGCGCGGGTGCATCGGCTTATCCCTTTCACAATTCGTGTTGTTGATCGCAAAGTAAGCGATTGTAAGCTGCAACCGCTTGAGATCAAGATTGATCCAGGCAGCAAAATCACAGGTATCGCAGTCGTGCGTAAAAGTGAAACGGTTGATACGAAAACCGGAGAAGTCGCCACTACTGCGAACGTAGTCAACCTGTTTGAGCTAACTCACCGTGGCCGTCAGATCAGTGAAGCATTGACATCACGGCGGCAAATGCGTCGGCGTAGACGTGGAAACCTACGTTATCGTGCTCCACGGTTCCTGAATCGTACCCGGCCTGCGGGGTGGCTTGCCCCAAGCTTCCAGCACCGCGTAAATACGACTCGATCATGGATTGATCGTTTACAGCGATTAGCTCCTATTACATCTATCGCACAAGAACTTGTGCGTTTTGATATGCAGAAAATGGAGAATCCTGAGATTTCAGGAGTTGAGTATCAGCAAGGTACGTTAGAGGGCTACGAAGCCCGCGAATATTTATTAGAGAAATGGGCGAGCGAATGCGCTTATTGCGGAAAGAAGGATGTTCCGCTGAATATTGATCATATCCACCCAAAAGCAAGAGGGGGCAGCAATCGCATCAGTAATCTGACGTTGGCGTGCCATCCTTGTAACGAACAGAAAGGATCGCAAGATGCCAAAGTATTTCTTGCAAAAGATCCAAAGAGGTTAGAGCGGGTTTTGGCGCAAGCCAAGCGCCCATTGAAAGATGCAGCAGCCGTCAACGCCACTCGTTGGACGTTGTTTCATTCGCTGAAGGAAACTGGCATGCCAGTTACCACAGGGTCAGGATGCCTGACTAAATTCAATCGGACAAGGTTATCGATACCGAAGACACACGCTCTTGATGCGGTATGTGTTGGAGAATTAAACGCTGTTGAGAATTGGCGGAAACCTACTCTAGCGATTAAAACTACTGGACGGGGAAGCTATCAACGTACTAGGTTAGATTCTTACGGATTTCCGCGTGGATATCTTACTTGGGAGAAACATATCAAAGGATTTCAAACTGGTGACATGGTTATTGCCACGGTGACAAAAGGAAAGAAAGTTGGAATTCACCAGGGGCGGGTAGCTGTCCGAGCCGTCGGTAGTTTTACTAACCTGCGCGTTGGTTAGGGGACAAGCAAGTAAAAATAATCTATTATTAGTCCAACCAAAAAATAAGACATGAAATTGCTAAAATTATGAAAAATTCTGATGGACGTTCTCTCGATCACTCTACCCTTGAGTATATAAGGCTTCAAGCAGTAAAAGCTGTACGTAAAGGAATGTCTCCTAGGGAGGTGGGCGAGATTTTCGGTATGCACCGATCGAAGGTGTACGAATGGGTGAAGAAGGCAAAAGAGATGGGTCTAGCTACGTTAAATGCGAAACCTGTCCCTGGAAGAAAATCCTTCATCAATGAACAGCAAGAAGGAATACTCGTATTCTGGCTGTGCGCATTTACCCCATTGGATTTTGAATTCTCGACAGTCTTATGGACAACTGAAATGATAAAGACATTAATAGAGAGGAAATTTTCTATTTACATGAGTCGTTCCGCGGTGGGCCGTTTTTTGCGCCGCATTAATTTAACTCCACAACGGCCAGTATATCGTGCGATAGAGAGGGACCAATTTTCAGTAGATAATTGGATTAACAAAGAGTTTCCTAGAATCAAAGAGTTGGCAAGTAATGAGGGTGCTATAATCTATTTTCTTGATGAGGCTGGGGCGCGCACCGATTATCACGCGGGTACAACTTGGGGGCTAGAAGGTTTAACTCCCATAATTCCCTCCACTGGTGGACGTTATCGCATAAATATGATCGCTGCGATAACTTCTGAAGGAAAGATGCATTTCCAAATAGGTCCCTCATCGCTCAATGGTGGTGCGTTTGTTGAATATCTAAAAATTTTGGCTCAAGAGAATTCATGCCCCATCTATATTGTAACAGACGGGTATTCTGCCCATCATGCAAAAGTAGTTAAGGAATATCTGGAGACGACAAATGGAAAGGTTAAAATATTCTTTCTTCCCACCTATTCTCCACACCTTAATCCTGTCGAGCTAGTATGGAGCAATATTAAGACACAAGGAATTGCGCGTCACCTTATTCGTAATGTGGAGGAGTTAAAAAATAAAGCTACTCAACTTTTAGAGGATTTAAAAAAATCGCCAGAGAAAGTCAGAGAACTTTTTAAAGAAGAATCCGTCCAATATGCTATTTAGCTGGAGTCCCCTAACCAACGCGCAGGTTAGTAAATCAGAAAGTTTTCTCTCCCATTCTAATAACGTATTTTTTGCTATTCCAAAAAGTCGGTGGTGTCTTACGTTGACCTAACTGGCAGAGCGGGAAAGGAAATCCACTCATGAATTGTCCAAACATGATCGGTAAGACCAGCAGCCATGGCTGGTGTTCGATCTTTCCATTTTTCACGATCATCCTTAATACGCAGTGTTCGCACAGGCCAGCGGAAATTGTAGCTGAGTGCTACAAAGTATGTCATTGCATTAGACATTATCGGAAACCTCACCCCCCGCCCCCCTCTCCTTAACAGGAGAGGGGGAGAATTATTCCGTTGTTATGCTTAACTCCTCGACGGAACAGGCAAAAAATCTCCCTCTCTCCTGTTAAGGAGAGAGGGTCGGGGGGTGAGGTTTTGGGTTTCCGATAATGTCTAATATCTAACCTATTCTGTTTAATAGACCTTATCGGAAACCCCCTACCTAGCTCTGCCGGACAACGCAACCTCATGATTTATATTGACTGTGGTGGGTGATGAGGAGGTTTCCGATAAGGTCTATTATCGGAAACCTCACCCCCCGCCCCCCTCTCCTTAACAGGAGAGGGGGAGAATTATTCCGTTGTTATGCTTAACTCCTCGACGGAACAGGCAAAAAATCTCCCTCTCTCCTGTTAAGGAGAGAGGGTCGGGGGGTGAGGTTTTGGGTTTCCGATAATGTCTATTCTACTGATGCGGGCATTCAGCCCTTTGATATACCTCTTTGTCGTTCCTGGGGTGTTACTACAGGTTGATATAAAATCGCGCCGTTGAGCTACCTGAGTAGTTACACTATTTATAATTCATAATCTCACTCTACACTGTCGGAAAGAGTAATGGATAGTCATCGTCCTTTTGTGCTTCACAGTAATTTTCCTCCGGCTGGTGATCAGCCTGAGGCGATCCGTGCCTTGGTTTTTGGTTTACAGAACGACGGTTTGGAGGCTCTTACCTTGCTGGGGGTGACCGGTTCTGGCAAAACCTATACCATGGCCAATGTGGTTGCGGCACTTCAGCGCCCCACCTTGGTCCTCGCCCCCAATAAAACGTTGGCTGCCCAGCTCTATGGAGAATTCAAAGAGTTCTTTCCGCGCAATGCGGTGGAGTATTTTGTCTCCTATTACGATTACTACCAACCCGAGGCCTACGTTCCTTCTAGCGATACCTACATCGAGAAAGACTCATCCATTAACGATCACATTGAGCAGATGCGTTTATCAGCCACTAAGGCTCTTTTGGAGCGACGCGATACCCTGATTGTGGCCTCGGTCTCGGCCATTTATGGCCTAGGTGACCCTAATTCCTACCTGCATATGATTCTGCATCTGGTGCGCGGTGACCGGGTTGATAGCCGAGCCATCTTGCGCCGTTTAGCGGAGCTTCAGTACACCCGCAACGACCTCGAATTGCGCCGTGGTACTTTCCGAGTACGCGGAGATGTGCTTGATATCTTTCCGGCAGATTCAGAGAAAGAGGCGATTCGGGTCGAGACTTTTGATGATGAGGTTGATTCTCTGAGTTTTTTCGATCCGTTGACGGGCGAAGTGCTACGTCGTGTGCCGCGCGTCACGATCTATCCAAAAACCCACTACGCCACCCCCCGCGAAACGGTACTCGCTGCTGTTGAGCAGATCAAAGAAGAATTGCGCGAACGATTGGTGCAGCTCTACGCCGCCAATAAATTGGTCGAGGCGCAACGGTTGGAACAGCGCACGCTCTTTGATCTGGAGATGATGGTAGAGCTTGGTTACTGCTCAGGTATCGAAAATTACTCGCGCTATTTGTCCGGGCGGGCTGCGGGCGAACCCCCGCCGACCTTATTTGAATATCTGCCGGCCGATGCACTACTCTTCATTGATGAATCCCACGTTACCATTCCTCAACTCGGAGGGATGTATCGGGGTGATCGGGCCCGCAAAAAGACGTTAGTGGCATACGGTTTTCGTCTACCGTCCGCGTTGGATAATCGCCCATTGCGTTTCGAAGAATTCGAGCATTTTTCCCCACCCACGGTGTATATCTCCGCCACGCCTGGACCCTATGAGATCGAACATTCGGGAACAGTGGTCGAGCAGGTGGTGCGTCCTACTGGGTTAATTGAGCCGATCGTGGAGATACGCCCCGCTCGTACTCAGGTGGACGATCTCCTCTCTGAGATTCGACGTACGACCAGTGTCAGTTTCCGTGTATTGGTCACCACGCTCACTAAACGTATGGCCGAGGATCTTACTGAATATCTGGGAGAGCATGGGGTGCGGGTGCGTTACCTCCACTCTGATATTGATACCGTCGAGCGCGTGGAGATCATTCGTGACCTGCGACTGGGGGTCTTTGACGTATTAGTTGGGATCAATCTATTACGCGAGGGGCTGGATATTCCTGAGGTCGCTTTGGTAGCCATTCTGGATGCCGACAAAGAGGGTTTTCTCCGCTCCGAGCGTTCTCTAATTCAGACCATTGGTCGGGCCGCTCGCAATATTTTGGGTCGTGCCATTCTCTACGCTGATAAAGTAACGGATTCTATGCAGCGTGCTTTGGAAAAGATCGAGGCTCGTCGTCTCCGCCAACAGGCATACAACGAAACTCATGGCATTATTCCGCGTGGAATAGAAAAGGCTGTCACTGCCATCCTCGAAGAAAGTGGCGATACTTCGCTTCCTGCGAAAAGACACCCCACCAAAACTTCCGAATCATTGGCATTGGCAACTGCAGACGCCGAATATGCCAGCCTTTCACCGATCAAATTGGCGCAGCGCATTAAGAAGCTCGAACAAGAAATGTATCGCCACGCCCAGAATTTGGAATTCGAGGAAGCCGCCCGTTTGCGTGATGAGATCCGACACATCGAGCGGACGTTCAAGCAGGATTTATAAATTCGAACGGACAATATTCCGGCAATCTTTGCCGGAATGACGGATCGGTAGCAACTTGGTTAGTTACTAACCCAAGTTGCCACTTATTCGAAATTCGGTATTGCATCCAATCAGCCCCCCTCAATCCCCCCCCCCCCGTAAACGGGGGGGGAGGTCTATGGTTTACTCCCTCCCCGTTTACGGAGAGGGCTGGGGAGGGGCAAGTAGGTAGCAACTTGGGTTTACTACCGCCCTTGCCATTCTCCCCGCTGTTCGGATGTGCCCACCACATCAGTTCCGGCCGCTTCTGCTCTTGTTCTGATCGGTAAAATATGATTATTCGTAGGTTACCGAAACATCGTCACCTTGTTTATTAGGATAGTGCCGTATCTTGATGACTTATATAGAGAAGCATTGCACTTAAAGTATGTTCTTCGCTAATTGTCTTAACCAGCGGTGATCGAAAGGTTTGTCTTGAATTCGGCGAATTTTCCAGGACTTGACAAGCTCGTCAACGCCTACCTATAGTGGGAAAAAGTGGGTCAAAGTGGGGCGGAGTAGCGCCCTAGTGGGCTTCCGGGGGGCTCCAGTGTTTCGAGGTGTCACGCCGCTAAATTTGGATGCCAAGGGGCGCATGGCCATGCCAGCGCGCTACCGTGAGCGGCTGGAGAAATCCTGCGGTGGGCAGTTGATCCTCACCCTTAATCAAGAAGACCGTTGTTTGTGGTTGTATCCCTTGCCAGAGTGGGAAGAGATCGAGCGTAAGCTCACCGAATTGTCGAGCTTCGACCGTCATACGATGCGTCTCAAGCGGTTACTCATCGGTCATGCCAGCGAATGTGACCTGGATAGCGCCGGGCGTATCTTGATGCCGGTGGTCTTGCGTCAACTCGCGGGGATTGAGCGGTCGCTGGTGTTGCTTGGTCAGGGTAATAAATTCGAGGTTTGGGATGCTGCGAGCTATGAGCGGAAGGTAAGCGACTGGCTGAGCGAGGACCTTGGTGAGGCCTCGGAGGCTGTGAAGTCCTTGTCCCTATGAGTATGGAACATACCGAATCCGCAATGGGGCATCGTCCGGTGCTGTTGGCAGAGGTGATTGCCGGATTGCGATTGCGTGCGGATGGCATCTATGTAGACGCCACCTTCGGGCGTGGCGGCCACGCGGGGGCAGTGTTGCAACACCTGGGGGCGACAGGATGCCTCCTCGCCCTGGACCGGGACCCAGAGGCGGTGCAGGTCGCACAGGACCGTTTTGGCAAAGATGCGCGCTTCGCCATTGAGCAGGTACGCTTTTCTGTGCTAGGGGAGCAGGTAGCGGCGCGAGGTTGGCAGGGGCGGGTGGATGGCATTCTGCTCGACTTGGGGGTGTCTTCTCCCCAGCTCGACGACCCGGTGCGCGGCTTTGGCTTCACCCGAGCGGGTCCATTGGACATGCGCATGGATCCGACTACGGGAGAAAGTGCAGCGACCTGGCTGGCCCATGCTTCAGAGGGGGATATCGCGGAGGTGTTGCGGGAGTTCGGCGAGGAGCGTTATTCCAACCGGATCGCTCGAGCCATCGTCGCCGCCTGCCGGGAGAGTTCCCTTACTACCACCGCAGAACTGGCGGCCGTGGTAGCACGGGCCAATCCTCGTTGGGAACGAGATAAACACCCGGCGACGCGCACCTTCCAGGCCATTCGGATCTTTATTAACCAAGAATTGACCGAGATTGCGTCGGTACTGCCCCAAGCGTTGACGGCCCTTGCCCCGGGCGGGCGGTTGGTGGTGGTGAGTTTTCATTCCCTGGAGGACCGCATCGTGAAACGTTTCATCCGCCGCGAGGCGCGCGGTGAGTCATTACCCAGAGATTTGCCGGTAATGGCGAGCGCCTTTCACCCTCGTCTACGAGAGCTAGGCGGGGCGGTGCGGCCAACGGCAGCAGAGGTGGTGAGTAACCCACGCGCCCGCAGTGCTGTATTGCGAATTGCCGAGCGTCAGGAGGGTTGAGGTGGAGCGGCAAGTTTGGGGATGGTCTCTGTTGGTGGCCGCTGTATTCAGTTCTGCCATGGGAGTGGTGTATGCCCGACACATTAGTCGTCAACTCTATGGTGAGCTTCAGCACCTACAAATCGTGCGGGATAACCTCCAAGTGGAGTGGGGCAAGCTCGAACTTGAGGAGAGTACCTGGGGTACCCATCCGAGAATTGAGCGTATTGCCCACAGCCGCCTTGAGATGCAGCTTCCACCGCAGGAGCAGATCGTGGTGATTACACCATAAAACGATAAAAACACGCGGTAGTAATACCACAGAAAAACATTAGAGGATTTTTCTTTTACGTGGCAAAGAGAGATTCTTTAATGTTTTTATTTTTGCGTGTTAATGGCGCATTCCATTATTTAATCCAAGTTGCTGCCTAACTCAAGTTACCACCTATGCGGTGAGAAACGAAAAAGTCCCTCTCCCCCGGGAGAGGGGGAGAAAAACGCGCCAGGTGGCAACTTGGGTTATTTAATTTTATCCCTCGTTTCTTTTAGAGTGACAAAACCGAGCACCTTTTTATGTTGCATCTGCATCTTCGGCCTCTTCCCAGCCTTGAGAGTTTAGTGGAGCCCGCAACCAGCAGGCCACTGACGCGCCGTATTCTATTGCTGGGAATACTTGCCGTAGCGGCGTTAGTATTGGTCGCGCGCGGTGTATGGTTGCAGGTGTTGGATCGGGATTTTCTCCAGGGGCAAGGCGAGGCGCGGGCGGTACGTACTGTTTCTATTCCTGCGCATCGCGGGATGATTACCGACCGTTTCGGAGAACCCTTGGCAGTGAGTGCCCCGGTAGATTCGGTGTGGGCCAATCCGCAAGAATTACTCAAAGCGGAAAACCGTTTTTCGGATCTGGCGCGGTTATTGGGCATGAGCACGCCAGAGGTGAAACGTCTGGTGGAGGAACGCAAGGAAAAGGAATTCATGTATCTGGCACGACGGATCCATCCGGATCTGGCCCGAGCGATTAAAGACCTCGGTCTGCCTGGAATATCTTTGCAGCGTGACTATCGTCGCTTCTATCCGAATGGAGAGGTGACTGGCCAGATTCTGGGATTTACCGATATTGATGATGTGGGTCAAGAAGGGCTCGAACGGAGTTTAGATCCAATGCTGCAGGGGGTTGCAGGGGCTCGTCGGGTTATTAAGGATCGCCTTGGGCGTATTGTCGAGACGGTGGAGCATGTGACCGAACCGCGACCGGGAAAGGATGTGCGTTTATCTATTGACCGACGCCTCCAATACCTCACCTACCGTGCGATCCAGGAGCAAGTAGAGAAATTTAAGGCTAAGGCTGGTACCGCAGTAATCTTGGACATCAAGACTGGCGAGGTGTTGGCTATGGTCGGCATACCCAGTTTCAATCCCAACGCAGTGGCCCGTGACCCTAGTCGTTATCGTAACCGTGTCGTTACCGATACCTTTGAACCTGGTTCCACCATGAAGGTGTTTACCATTACGGCCGCTCTGGAGAGTGGGCGTTATAAACCAGAAACCCCGATCGACACCCGCCCTGGTACCTTCCATGTGGGTTCCAAGACGATTACGGATGTCCACCCTTGTGGTTTGATCGATGTCGCGCGAGTTGTACAGAAATCGAGCAACGTAGGGGCGAGTAAGATTGCCCTTTCGCTGCCCGCTGAGCGGTTGTGGAGCATCTTTTCTCGGGTAGGTTTTGGGCACCTTACCAGTAGCGGTTTTCCTGGGGAGGTGGCTGGTTATCTACCCAATCACCGGCGCTGGAAAGAGATCGAGCAGGCCACGATGTCCTACGGCTATGGTATCTCGGTGACGACTCTGCAACTTACCCGTGCCTATGCCGCACTCGGTGATGGCATCATTCGTCCGGTTACCTTCTTGGCCCAGGATGCCCCCGTGGCTGGAGAGCGGGTAGTGGACGAGCACATTGCCTCGCAATTACGCACCATTATGGAGATGGTGGTGGGACCTGGTGGTACGGCGACTAAAGCGCGTGTCCCTGGTTATCGAGTCGGTGGTAAAACCGGTACGGCACGCAAGGCGGGACGTGGTGGCTATATCGATAAGAGTTATCTGTCGCTGTTCGTTGGATTGGTACCCACGACGAATCCGCGCTTAGCGATGGGCATAGTGATCGACGAGCCCACGCAGGGCGCCTATTACGGTGGTGAGGTAGCGGGTCCGGCATTCTCGGCAGTGATGGGGGGAGGATTACGTCTGATGGATGTGGCCCCTGATGATCTGCCATCCCTCGGGCGCCAAGTCATGGCCCTGAGCGACGAAAAGGAGGAGCCGTGAGTAGTACTTGCGCGTTTTCTTCTGCGGACCGAGCAGAAACGCGTATCTCTTTGGCAGAGTTGTTCGATGGAATCATTTCGTTGCCTGCTGGTGCTGACCTGTCCGTGACGGGGATCGCTTTGGACAGCCGTCGGGTATGTCCGGGCGATCTTTTTTTTGGGTGTGCGGGTAGCTGCGTCCACGGTGCACAATTCATCGATGATGCCATTACTCGGGGCGCGGCGGTGGTAGTCGTTGAGGGGGAGAGGGATGGTGTTGATTACCCTCGGCAAGGCGTGCCGGTGATCAGTCTGCCAGGCCTTACGCATCACTTGGGGCGGATCGCGGCCCGTTTCTACGGTAACCCTTCGCATCAGCTAACGGTGGTAGGGGTCACGGGGACCAATGGCAAGACCTCGGTTACCCATCTTTTGGCACAGGTCTTGAACCGTAGCGAGGCCCCTTGTGCGGTGATCGGGACCGTCGGTGCTGGTCTCTATGGACAACTCGCCCCTGCTACCCATACCACCCCGGATGCCGTGGACCTGCAAGAGTTGCTTGCCGACCTGACCGCCCAGGGGGCGCGTTGGTTGGCCATGGAGGTTTCCTCTCATGCCTTGGACCAAGGTCGGGTGGAGGGAGTTGCCTTCGATGTGGCGGTATTCACCAACCTCACCCGCGACCACCTCGACTATCACGGCGATATGGTGGCCTACGGTTTGGCCAAGCAGCGCTTGTTTCAGTTTCCAGGTTTGAGGTATGCGGTAGTCAATAGCGACGACCCGTTTGGTAGTGCGCTGTTGCGAGAACTACCGGCAGGGGTGCAGGCAATAGGGTATGGCCTTTCCCCGATGGATGAGGTGGGAGAACACTGCTTACAGGTCCTGGGTAGTGGGTTGTGCCTCTCTGCGGCGGGATTACGCATGACGGTGACTACTCCGTGGGGTAACGGAGTCTTGGAGAGTTCGCTGGTGGGGCGTTTCAACGCAGCGAATCTATTGGCGGTGCTCGCTACTCTGGGAGCGCTGGGGATGCCATTGGATGAGGCCTTGTCGGCACTGGCGCGCGTCCGTAGCGTTGCTGGTCGGATGGAGGCGTTTGGCGGTGGTCCTGCTGCGCCTCTGGTGGTGGTGGATTATGCCCACACGCCGGATGCCTTAGAACAGGTCTTGCTTACCCTGCGTGAGCACACCACGGGCCGGTTGTGGTGCGTCTTTGGCTGTGGTGGTGAGCGCGATCGTGGCAAGCGTCCGCTGATGGGGGCGGTGGTCGAACGTCTGGCGGATGTGGCGATCGTGACCAACGACAATCCTCGTAGCGAAGAGCCAACCGATATCTTTCGCGCCATCCTCGACGGTATTCAAACCCCTGAACAGGTCACGGTGATCCCCGAGCGGGCAGCGGCGCTTCGTTACGCCATTACTTCCGCAAAGTCGGGAGATGTGGTGTTGGTAGCGGGAAAGGGGCACGAGGATTACCAGCAAATAGGAGCGATTCGCCTGCCCTTTAACGACCGCGCCGAGGTGGAGCAGTTGATCGCGATACGAAATTGAAAGTCAACGCAAAAGAATTGGAATATTTCTCTGTTGAGATTAATTAGCGGCCACCGGTGTGAAGTGGCGCGTCTCGATAATACTGGATTACCGTGCCAATGCTAACGACGCAAGATCCATCCCGCACTGCGGGGATCAAGATGAGATTGTCCGACGCTGCCCATTGCCTAGCGGGTCGTTGGGTTGGGGCCGATGTTGAATTTCATGGGGCGGTTAACGATACCCGAAAGCTACCAGCCGGGGCGCTTTACGTTGCCCTCCCTGGAGAACGCTTTGATGGTCACGATTTTGTGAGCACTGCGCGTACGGCAGGGGCTGTTGCGGCTCTAGTGGGAAGAGTTGTAGATGATCCACTCCCTCAAATCGTTGTCGACGACCCACGATTGGCCCTGGGACGCTTGGCGGCGGCATGGCGGGGACGATTCAGCGGTCCATTGGTGGCGATTACCGGTAGCAATGGTAAGACCACCGTTAAGGAAATGGTACGTGCCATCTTGGCCCAGAATGGACCAACGTTGGCCACCATCGGTAACCTCAACAACGATATTGGCGCACCCTTGACGCTCTTGCGTCTAGAGCCGGGTTTTCACCACGCTGCTGTTGTGGAGGTGGGGGCTAATCATCCCGGTGAGATCGCTTTCATTGCGGGGTTGGCGTGTCCGACGGTGGCGGTGGTCAATAACGCGGGTCCTGCTCATCTGGAGGGTTTTGGTTCAGTGGCAGGTGTGGCGCAGGCCAAGGGAGAGATCTACGGCGCACTGTCTACGGATGGGGTGGCCGTCATTAATGCCGATGATCCCCACGCCTCGTTGTGGCGCAAGCTGGCCAAGGGACGCAATCTGTTGGACTTTGGTCTGACTCAACCAGCGGCGGTTTCGGCGCAAATCGTGGAAGTGCTGGGAGCTGCGGGTGGTACCCGTATTCGGCTGTACACGCCGGTGGGCGCGACCGAACTGACGGTTCCCCTACCGGGGCGGCACAATGTAATGAATGCCCTGGCCGCTACTGCGGTGGCTCTGGGGGCGGGGGTATCGCTCACGGCGGTGATTGCCGGGCTGGCGGTAGTGGATGGAGTGGCGGGTCGTTTACGTCCCTGTCCGGGGCGCAATGGTACGCAGATCATCGACGATACCTACAATGCCAATCCGGCCTCGTTGCGTGCTGCCCTGGAAGTGCTCGCGACTTTTCCGGGCGAGCGTTGCCTGGTTTTGGGGGATATGGCCGAATTGGGGCCGGGAGCGGTAGTGCTGCACGCTGAGGTTGGAGACTTGGCGCGAAATTTGGGTATCGAGATCTTGTTTGGTTGCGGCAGTCTCAGCCGGGAGGCGGTCTCTGTTTTTGGACCCGGTGCGGGACACTATGCCGATGTCGGGACCCTGGTTACGGCGTTGGAAGAAAAATTGCGTCCGGGCCTAACAGTGTTAGTAAAGGGATCACGGAGTGCGGGAATGGAACGGGTGGTGCGTCTTCTCGCCGCTGGATAGATAACTAACCCAGGTTGCCACCTGTGCGGTGAGAAACGAAAAAGCCCCTATCCCTCCGGGAGAGGGGAGAAAAGCGCGCTAGGTAGTAACTTGAGTTATTTACTAAAGAGTTAAACTGCTTCCATTGAATATTGTGGGAGTCGTCAATTGAACCAATGATGTCAGGAAAACCATCGTGCTGCTACCTCTTGCCGAATTCCTAGAAAAATATTTTAGCGCCTTTCGCGTTTTCCAATACTTGACGCTACGTGCCATTCTGGGTGCGTTGACGGCGTTAGTGATCTCTTTTTTGGTGGGGCCGGAGATGATTCGGCGTCTATCTTTCCACCAAATTGGACAAAATGTGCGTAACGATGGTCCGCAAAGTCACCTTTCCAAAGCCGGTACCCCAACGATGGGTGGGGCGTTGATCTTGGTGGCGGTTTTTTCCTCTACTCTATTGTGGGCCGATCTGCATAACCACTATGTGTGGGTAGTACTGATCGTAACTCTTGCCTTTGGGGCGATCGGTTGGCTTGATGACTACAAGAAGTTAGTGCAACGTCAATCAAAAGGACTCTCGGCGCGCGCCAAAATTTCTTGGCAGCTCATTGCAGGTAGTGCCGCAGCGATCTTTTTGTATACGAGCGCGACGGCATCAGTTGAGACTCAGTTCATCATTCCCATCTTCAAGAATGTTTATTTCGATATTGGCTTGTTTTATATCCCTGTGACGCTCTTTGTGATTGTCGGGTCAAGTAATGCGGTTAATCTTACGGATGGTTTGGATGGTCTCGCGATTATGCCTACTGTGATGGTTGGGGGGGCGCTTGCGATATTTTCCTATGCGGCAGGGCACGCCACCTTTGCCAATTATTTGGGGATCCCGCATGTTCCGGGGGTCGGCGAGGTAGCCGTCTTTTGTGGTGCGTTGGTGGGGGCAGGGCTGGGATTCTTGTGGTTCAATGCCTATCCCGCCCAGGTATTTATGGGAGATGTTGGGGCACTTGCCCTGGGTGCGGCACTCGGGATTGTAGCGGTAGTGGTGCGTCAGGAAATAGTGTTGTTCATTATGGGCGGGGTATTCGTTATGGAGACTGTCTCGGTGATTCTCCAGGTCGCTTCTTTCAAGCTCACCGGGCGACGCATCTTCCGTATGGCACCTATTCACCATCACTTTGAATTGAAAGGGTGGCCGGAGCCACGCGTGATTGTACGTTTCTGGATTATTACGGTGATTTTGGTTTTAGTGGGATTGGCGACGTTAAAGATTCGTTGAACTGATTACGATGACCGACAGTGCCGTAGACGATCCTGAATCGGCTTGAATTTGGTGAGCACTGCCGCACTGTTTATAAGATTCGCGTAGTCGTTTTGGAGAAGGCGAATGGTAGGTTCAAAACCTCTTACGCTGGTAGTGGGCTTGGGTGCCACGGGGTTGTCCTGTGCGCGTTTTCTGGCGCGTCGCGGGACACCGTTGGCTGTGGCTGATAGCCGTGTGGAGCCGCCAGGGTTAATCCGTTTACGTGAGGAGTTGCCTGACGTAGCGGTATTCGTGGGAGGTTTCGACGCCAAGGTGTTCGAGCGTGCTGAGCAATTGGTGGTGAGTCCGGGAGTATCGCTCTCCGAACCACTGATCGCGGCGGCTATGGCCCGAGGAGTGCCGGTATTAGGCGATATTGAATTATTTGCCCGTCAGGTCCGGGCGCCGGTGGTGGCTATTACTGGTTCCAATGGCAAGAGTACCGTGACCACTTTGGTTGGGGAGATGGCGCGTCGAGCGGGGCGTCATGTTGTGGTGGGTGGCAACCTGGGTACCCCAGTATTGGATCTGCTTGATTCGCATAATGATTCCGCCCCTCTCTACGAAGAGTCGGATAAAGGTCAGGAAGGTGGCCAGGAGTGCGGGGTTGCGCGTTTGGTGGATCTGTATGTTTTGGAGCTTTCCAGTTTCCAACTCGATACCACCCACACCCTGGATGCCCAGGCAGCGGTTGTGCTCAACATTAGCCCGGACCATCTGGATCGGCATGGCGATATGGCCCATTACGTCGCGGCCAAGTCTCGGGTCTATCGCGGTAAAGGCAGGATGGTGATTAACGCCGATGACCCGCTGGTTGTGGCCATGGCCGACCCCGAGCGGCAGAGGTGTTGTTTTACCTTGGGAGAACCCGCTGGCCTAGGTGATTATGGAGTGCGTTCGGGGTCGGGTGAGGACTGGGTTGCCCGAGGCGAGAGGTTGCTGATGCCTACCGCCGAGATGCGCATGATTGGTCGCCACAATCTGGCCAATGCCTTGGCAGCGCTTGCTCTGGCGGAAGCGGTGGGATTGCCGGTGGATCCTTGCCTGGAAACGTTGCGCGAATTCACCGGACTGTCTCACCGTTGCCAATTTGTAGCGGAAGTAGACGGGGTGGCCTGGTACAACGATTCTAAAGGAACCAACGTTGGGGCAACCGAGGCGGCCTGCGCGGGGCTGACGGGTCCGCTCATCTTAATTGCTGGAGGGCAGGGGAAGGGGCAGGATTTTACACCCCTGCGTGCGGCGCTTGCGGGAAAGGCTCGGGCGGTAATTTTGATTGGGGTAGATGCTCCGCAGATTCGTGCCGTTTTGGAGGGCGTCGTACCTTTAGTGGATGCACTTGACTTGCACACCGCCGTGGGTCGTGCGCGGGAATTAGCCCAACCAGGGGATCGCGTACTGTTATCCCCGGCCTGTGCCAGTTTCGATATGTTCCGCGACTATGTGGACCGAGGAGAGAGTTTCATGCGGGAGGTTCACCGGTTAATGGCATCAGTAACCACGTCGGCATCGGGCGTGAAAACGAAGAAAGCTAAAAATAATGGGTATCATAATTAACCCAAGTTGCTACCTACATTGAGTAGTTTTTTGATCGCCCTCCTCCAATCTCCCTCCCGTTGGAAGGAGGGCGATCAAAAAATTACCTGTCTGGAAAGAATTACCGCTTGAGATTTAGGTGGCAACTTGGGTTAATTAATCAAAACAGCCGTCCACTCATGGAAATACCGAGATAGCAAATAGATAGCAACTGGGATGGGTAGAAGATTCGTTGAAGAAAAGAGATAGGGTAATCTAAGATCATCGACTTTACCCGTTACTGACAAATGATGCGATTTGGGAGGTAACAGTGATGAGTGACGATTACGACAGTCCCTGGAAAGAAATCCTGGAGTATTTTCTTCCGCATTTCATGGCGTTCTTTTTTCCTGTGGCCTATGCCGATATCGATTGGGGTATGGGTTTTGTTCCCTTGGATAAGGAACTTCAGCAGGTGGTGCGTGACGCTACCACTGGTCGTCGCTACGTTGACAAATTAATGAAGGTGCAGCGTCGTGGTGGGCGCGAGAGGGTTGATAGTGGCGAGATTTTGGTATTTGCTCATATCGAGATCCAGGGCGATGATGATGTGGTCTTTGCGGAACGGATGTATCTCTACAATTATCGAATCTATGATCGTTGTCGTTGCCCGGTAGCGAGTTTGGCGGTGTTAACTGACGGAAATTCAAAATGGCGACCCGATAGATTTAGTCAAGGAATATGGGGCAGTTGTTCTCAGTCTAGTGGTTTTGAGTCTTACCATATATGTAGGTAGAAATGATGAGGAGATGCACCAGTACCGTGCATTACTTAAGCGTATTCTGGTATATCGCTTTGCTTCATTACCAGTATGGGCGTTGGATCGATTGGACAAAGCTAATGTGATTGAATTGAAGGTGTGGATGGATATTGCTTTAGATGCACCGGATCTGAAGTCTATTTTTAGTTCATAGAAACCAGAAGAATTCCTACTGATTTTGTTAACCTGTTTGCCTGTTGGAGAGTTATCTTCCGTGAGTGATGCCTCGATCTTGCTACGTCGTCCACCTCTGGACCTGCCTCTATTGGTTGGAGTGCTGGGAGTGCTGTTGCTAGGCATAATTATGGTGGGATCTGCTTCGATCACCATCGCTGCTGACCACAGTGGTAACCCCTTTAGCTTTCTGATCCGGCAGGGGATCTATGTGGGCTTGGGATTGCTCCTAGGTTGGCAGGTGTTGCGATTGCCGCTCCGCTTTTGGGAGCGACTTGGGCCATACCTGTTGTTGTTTAGCATGGGGCTGTTGGTCATTGTGCTAATACCGGGAATAGGGCGTAATGTCAACGGAAGTTCTCGTTGGATCGGAGTCGGACCATTAACTGTCCAGCCTTCGGAGTTGGCGAAACTATTTTCGATTGTGTATCTGTCAGGATATGTGGTACGCCGGAGTCATGAGGTGCAACGTTCGGTCTGGGGTTTTGTTAAACCGTTGCTGGTATTGGGAGTTATGGCATTTCTGCTGTTACTTGAACCAGACTTTGGAACTTCTGTGGTGGTTTTGACTACCAGTATGGGGGTACTATTCCTGGCGGGGGTACGGGTATGGCAGTTTGTGGTGCTGTTGTTCCCAGTGGTGTTTGGTTTGATGGGGCTGGCAGTGGTGGCGCCATATCGATTACAGCGAGTGTTGTCCTTTCTTGATCCCTGGCAAGATGCCTTCGGTAAAGGTTATCAGTTGACTCAGGCGCTGATTGCGTTTGGGCGCGGTGAGTGGTTAGGGGTGGGATTAGGAGCGAGTGTTCAGAAACTACACTATCTGCCCGAGGCCCACACCGATTTCCTTTTCGCAGTGATCGCCGAAGAATTAGGATTGGCAGGTGTTTTGCTGATCATTGGGTTGTTTTCTTTCGTAGTGTGGCGGATTTTCTACATTGCGGAACGGGCCGAGCAGGCCGGTAATCCATTTGCTGCCTATCTGTGTTACGGCGTGGCGTTGTGGATTGCATTCCAGGCATTCATTAATATTGGGGTGAATATGGGGATTTTGCCTACTAAGGGATTGACGCTGCCGTTGATGAGTTATGGTGGTTCTAGTGTCACGATTACCTGCATGACAATGGCTCTGATTTTACGTGTGGCAGGGGAACTGGGTTTGGTAACTCAGGATCACCGTGCTGCGAGCCGAGGTGTGGCATGAGCGATGAGACATCCTTCCAGCCCCAACCGACGCCTCGAGCGCGGGTGAAACGTGTCCTGGTGATGGCGGGTGGTACCGGTGGTCATGTCTTCCCGGCCTTGGCTGTGGCTGGGGAGCTGCGCTTGTTAGGGATTGACGTGGTATGGATGGGCACCCGCGCTGGTTTGGAGTCACGCTTAGTGCCGGAGGCTGGTTATCCCGTGGAGTGGGTGACGGTGGCAGGGTTGCGTGGCAAGGGTCCGATAAGTTGGGTGGCCGCCCCGTGGCGTCTGATCCGTGCCCTTTGGGAGGCCCTGGCGGCGGTGCGTCGGGTAGCCCCTGATGTGGTTCTGGGGATGGGGGGATTTGCCACAGGTCCTGGTGGTCTAGCCGCGTGGTTGCGGCGGCGGCCGTTGGTGATTCACGAACAAAACTCAGTGGCGGGACTCACCAACCGATTGCTGGCGCGTTTGGCGGTTCGAGTGTTGGAGGCATTTCCCGATACTTTTCCTGCGAGGTTCGGTGCCGTACTGACCGGTAACCCGGTACGCCCTGAGATCGCTGCACTGGCAATGAAGGTGCGTGGCGAAGAGATTTCTTCAGCGGGGGGGGGCGGAGTGCAGGAAGAAAGACCCTGGCACTTGTTGGTGTTGGGGGGCAGCCAGGGGGCGGCGGCCCTTAATGCGACGTTACCCGCCGCACTGGCGCGTCTGCCGGTTCAGGTACGGCCCGAGGTCTGGCATCAGAGTGGGGCACGCCTCCTGGAGCAGACTCAGACTGCCTACCGTGAGGCGGGAGTGACCGGGCGTATTGAGTCCTTTGTGACCGATATGGCGGCGGCCTACCAGTGGGCTGACCTAGTGGTGTGTCGGGCAGGGGCACTGACTGTGGCAGAGGTCGCCGCGGCGGGGAGGGCCTCAGTATTGGTGCCCTATCCCCACGCGGTGGACGACCACCAGACCCACAACGCCCGCCTTTTGGTCGATGCTGGGGCGGCAATATTGTTACCCCAAGGAGAATTGGGGGCGGAACGATTGGCGGAGATTTTGCGTCGTTTCGGAGAAGAGCCGGCACGTTTGCGGGCGATGGGGCATTCTGCGCACACCGTGGCCCGCCCTGCGGCTACCGCTGAGGTGGTGGCGCGGGTATTGGTCGCGGGACGTAAGGCGTAGTCGTTCGTTGCTGGCATTCAATACCATATCTATGATCAAAAAAGGATTTTGTTCCACGTTGCGCCGAACAGGGTGCAGGAAATGGTGGGGATAAAATTTGAGCCAAACAACGATGAAAGCGCCATTGCCACGAACCATCAGGGTTGCGTCATAAAAAAGCCAGAATCGGCTGCGATAAATCCGAAATTCCTACGTTTCTAGTCTACCAGCGGGGTATACGATGGCTGGAAGAGAGGTTGAATTGCCGTTATCGGCCCCCCCCGCCATGGGGCGGATTCGTGCGATCCACTTTGTGGGGATCGGCGGGGTCGGTATGGGTGGCATTGCCGAGGTGTTGCTGAACCTTGGCTATCAGGTCAGCGGATCGGACCTCAAAGAAAATGCGATGACGCGCCACCTGACGGCATTGGGTGCGCGAATTGGGGTTGGTCACTCTGCGGTCCAGGTGGCGAACGCTGATGTTGTGGTGATTTCGAGCGCCGTCTGTCCCGATAATCCCGAGGTGTTGGAGGCGCGGGCGCGGCGTATTCCGTTGGTGCCGCGTGCGGAGATGTTGGCGGAGTTGATGCGTTTCCGCCACGGCATCGCGATCGCGGGTACCCATGGCAAGACCACCACGACCAGTTTGATTGCCTCGATTCTGGCGCGAGGCGGGCTCGACCCGACCTTTGTTATTGGGGGGCGGCTTAATAGTGTGGGTACCAATGCGCGTCTGGGGGCGGGTCATTATCTAGTGGCCGAGGCAGATGAGAGTGATGCCTCATTCCTGTACCTTACGCCGATGATGGCCGTGGTGACCAATATCGATGCCGACCACATGGAAACCTATGGCGGTGACTTTAGTCGGTTGCGCCACACCTTCGTAGAATTTCTTCATCATCTGCCTTTTTACGGTCTGGCGGTGTTGTGTGTGGATGATCCTGGGGTACGCGACATCTTGCCAGAGGTTACGCGTCGAGTACTGACCTATGGCCTGGACGACAGCGCTGATCTGTGGGCGAGGAATGTGCATCAGGAGGGGGCTCGGACGCGCTTTCAAGTGCTGCGTCGGGAAGGGGTGTGTCTGGAAGAGGTAACCCTCAATCTTCCGGGGCGTCACAATGTCTTGAATGCGCTCGCGGCAATTGCAGTGGCCCACGAGGTAGGGGTAACGGATGAGGCGATTGGTGCGGCACTCGCGTCTTTTGATGGGATCGGGCGTCGTTTTCAACTCTACGGGGAATTAACCACACCGTCGGGTAAGGTATTGCTCATCGACGATTACGGTCACCACCCTCGGGAGATGGCCGCGACGATTGCCGCCATTCGCGGGGGTTGGTTGATGCGGCGCTTGGTTGTGGCCTTTCAGCCCCACCGTTATACCCGTACCCGTGACCTATTCGAGGATTTTTCCGCAGTGTTGGCTGAGGTTGATGCCCTGGTGCTTACCGAGGTCTATTCGGCGGGTGAGACTCCTATCCCTGGGGCAGATGGGCGCACTCTGTCGCGGGCGGTGCGGTCGCGAGGCTATGTAGACCCGGTGTTCGTGGAGCGAGTGGCGGACTTGCCGGTTGCCCTGGAAGGAGTGTTGCGGGAGGGCGATGTCCTACTCACCCTCGGTGCGGGAGATATCGGTGCCGTGGCGGCGGGATTGGCGGCGCGTTGGGCAGCGGAGAACGGATAGATGTCTGTGGACCGGCCCTTGCGCGGAGAATTGCGTCGTAATGTACCGCTCTCTGGTTACACCACTTGGCGTGTAGGCGGACCAGCCGATCTGATCTATTTCCCAGCGGACGTGGAAGATCTGGCGCTCTTTCTGGCCCAATTGCCAGAAAATGAACCCCTACTGTGGTTGGGTCTAGGCAGTAACCTGCTGGTGCGAGATGGTGGTTTCCGGGGCACGGTGATTGCCTTGCATGGGACGTTGGCGGATATGGAGCGATTATCCGAGACGCAGGTGCAGGTGGGGGCTGGGATAACTTGTGCGCGACTTGCGCGTTTTTTGGCCCATCAAAAACTGACCGGTGGGGAGTTTTGGGGGGGGATTCCGGGGACGCTGGGTGGGGCACTGGCAATGAATGCGGGAGCCTTCGGTGGTCAGACCTGGGATTTGGTGGAGAAGGTGACCACCATTGACCGCATGGGACGGTTGCGTATCCGTACTCCTACTGATTTCCGAATTGCCTACCGTGAGGTACAGTCGGCGATAGTACGTAGCCCAGAATGGTTCGTCGCGGCGTTGCTGCATCTCCAATCGGCGCTAGATGAGAGTGGTACTGAGCGGATTCGCGCACTGTTGGAGCGTCGTGCCCGTACCCAACCGATCGGAATGGCGAGTGCAGGTTCTACCTTTCGTAACCCAGAAGGGGATTATGCGGCCCGTCTCATCGAGGTCAGTGGCCTTAAGGGATTGTGTGAAGGCGGGGCGTGTGTCTCTCCGGTACATGCCAATTTTATTGTCAATACCGGAAACGCCACGGCGCAAGATATCGAAACACTCATCGAGCGCGTTCAGTCTCAGGTAGAGCGATTACACGGGATACGATTGTTACCAGAGATACATGTGGTGGGAGAATCTCTCACGGGCTGAGTTGGGTCTTGTAGCGAATGGTGTATGGTAGGATTAGCTAAAAGAGCAAATCGAAATATTCTAAAGGGCCTTTCTTTTAGCCTTATTGATGTTGTGATGATTCTATTTTTCTGATTTCTGTCTTGACTTGGTGAGCTAAATAATGGGCACTTCCCAATCGACAATCTCCAATCCTGATTTAGGGCGCGTTGCGGTATTGATGGGCGGCCAATCTGGTGAGCGTGCGGTATCACTTAATAGTGGTGGGGCGGTTCTGGCGGCGTTACTGCGTCGCAAGGTGGATGCGATTGGCATCGATGCGGGGCGTGACGTACTGGATCAGCTTGCCCGAGGCAATTTTGACCGAGTCTTTATTGCCCTCCATGGCCGAGGAGGTGAGGATGGAACCTTGCAAGGGGGATTAGAGATATTGGGGCTGCCTTACACCGGGAGCGGTGTATTGGGTTCAGCTTTGGGGATGGATAAGTGTCGGGCCAAGCAACTTTGGGCTGGGGTTGGTTTGCCCACCCCGGCGTTTCGAGTGCTAACGGTGGAGACCGATCTGGATGGCGTGGTCGAGGAGTTGGGGTTACCGCTTGCGGTTAAACCATCACGGGAGGGCTCGAGTTTGGGGGTGGCGCGGGTGGACGACGCGACCGCTTTGGCCGCTGCCTACGCGCAGGCCGCAGCCCTGGACCCAGAGGTCATTGCCGAGCGTTGGATTGTGGGTCGCGAATACACCGTGGGACTCCTCGGGGGAATGGCCTTGCCGGTCATTGAGCTAGAGGTGGCGCGGGGCTTTTACGACTACCATGCCAAGTATGAGGCAAATGACACTATCTATCGTCTGCCGTGTGGACTGTCTGAGGCGGAAGAGGCGATTTTGCAGCGTTTAGCCGTGCGTGCCTTTGCTGCACTTGGTTGTAGTGGTTGGGGTCGAGTGGACATTATGCGCGACGCAACGGGTACCCCCTGGTTGCTGGAGGTCAATACCGCGCCGGGAATGACCGACCACAGCCTGGTACCGATGGCGGCTCGTGCCGCAGGGATCGAGTTTGACGAATTAGTGGTCCGCATTCTGGAGATGGCCGGTCATGGCCAAGCCGGTTGAGCATAACCGGATGGTTGGGGGAAGACGCGGATGATACCCAGGATCGCCGGTGCTTATAGCCCTGCGCCCTCGGCGCGGAAGAGTTGGAAGCTGTTCCGGCGTCGGCAGAATCGTCGCCGAGGGCTCAAGATCGTCCTGCTGTGGTGGATTCCGTTGGAGCTGGCGTTGGTAGCGCTTGTCACCTGGGGGCTGGATACCGGAATACGGATGCTTGCCGATCCGATGACGCTGCCGGTTAATGAGGTGCGCGTGGTGGGGGCACTCAAGCACCTCGACTCGGCACTCTTGGAGCAGGCGGTGATTCCGGCGGCCACTGGAGGATTTCTACGGGTGGACATCCTTGAGGTGCGTAAAGCTGCCATGGCCCTGCCCTGGGTAGACGATGCCCATGTGCGTCGCCTATGGCCGGATACCCTGCGCGTCACTGTGGTAGAGCAGGTGCCGGTGGCACGTTGGGGGGCAGGGGGATTGGTGAATGGGCGTGGCGAGGTTTTTACCCCCGACCCGGCGACCTACCCCGAGGGGTTGCCCAATCTGAATGGGGCGCAGGGTAGTTCTGCAGATATGCTGGGTCATCTGCGTCGTTTGGACCAGGTTTTTGCGTCCCTTAAGCTCTCAGTGACCGCACTTCAGATAGACGAGCGGCGGGCCTGGACTATTACCTTGAGCAATGGAATCCAATTACTGCTGGGGAAAAACGATCTAGACAATCGATTGGCGCGTTTCTTACGCGTGTATCCTTCCGCTTTAGCGTCTCAGGCCGAGCGTATCGGGCGCGTCGACCTCCGCTACTCGAACGGTTTTGCTGTGGGATGGAAGCACGCCGCCTGAGTTGAGTCGCCGCCTAACTTTTCAACCTAGCGGAATCCATTCTGCTGGCTGGAAAGTTTGAGATTCAACCAGCCCGCCGAAGGGCAGCCGACAAGAAGAGAAGCGAAAGCGAGTCACCCTGGGATGCTTCTCCAGTCCCAGGCTCTGACGACGAAAGGAATGACGGTCGAGACGGTACAAGACCCAATCCTTAGTCTGAACAAACTTCCTGCTCTGGGCGAGGAGACCTTGACTGGCGTAAGCCAAGTTACTCTTACGGGTTGACAGCCGGGAAAGATCGGCATTTTTACAGAAATGTCAAAGGCCGGTGGGCAGGCTGAACCTCAACGACAGCGGCTTCAGAATTGTCCTCGCGTCCTCAGCTCCATTACATTGTGCAACCGGACTGGGGGACGTCTCACTCCCGGTGCTCCTTTGAGGAAGAAACCACGCGGTAAACGGTTGATCCATTGATTTTCTATATCCATTTGGGTATAAAAAACACCTGTTGGTTATATTAGACACGTCACCCCACACGAAACACAGGCTATGTCCAGGAAATCTGAAAAGAAGCTCATCGTTGCTCTCGACGTTGGTACCTCCAAGGTTGCCGCGATTGTCGGAGAGGTGGATGGGGATGGCGCGGTAGAGGTCCTTGGAGTTGGTACACATCCCTCCAGGGGGTTACGCAAAGGCGTGGTAGTTAACATCGAGTCTACCGTACAGAGTATTCAACGCGCCGTAGAGGATGCTGAAGCGAAATCTGGTTGTCAGATCCATTCGGTGTATACGGGGATCACCGGTAGCCATATCCGTAGCTTCAACTCTCATGGTGTGGTGCCCATCCGGGAAAAAGAGGTTACTGCCCTAGATCTGGATCGAGTCATCGACGCCGCGCGTGCGGTAGCAATCCCGGCTGACCAGAAAGTTCTTCAAATTCTTCCCCAGGGTTTCATTATCGATAAACAAGAAGGCATCCGTGACCCAGTGGGCATGTCCGGGGTGCGTCTTGAGGCGCGGGTTCATATTATTACTGGGGCCGCGAGCGCCGCTGAGAATATCGTTAAGTGTGTGCAGCGTTGCAACCTAGAGGTTGATGATATCATTCTCGATCAAGTGGCATCGAGCTATGCAGTACTTTCCGAGGATGAAAAAGACCTGGGGGTATGCCTGGTGGATATCGGCGGGGGTACTACTGATATCGCGGTGTTCACCGATGGTTTTATTCACCATACCGCAGTGATTCCCATTGCGGGTGACCAAGTAACCAATGATATTGCGGTCCATCAGCGTACACCGACTCAAAATGCTGAAGAGATTAAGGTGCGTTACGCCTGTGCGCTGGCAAGCCTGGCAGACCCAGAGGATTCCATTGAAGTTCCCAGCGTTGGTGATCGCCCACCTCGGCGTTTACTCCGTCAGTCATTGGCGGAGGTGGTTCAGTGGCGTATGGATGAATTGCTCCGACTGGTTCAATCAGAATTGCAACACAGTGGCTTCGAGGATCTTATCCCTGCGGGGTTAGTATTCACCGGAGGTTCCTCACGGATGCAAGGGATCCTGGAATTAGCGGAACAGATCTTTAAAATGCCGGTGCGTTTGGGGGTACCCCAACAGGTAACCGGCAGTGAAGAGGTAATAGGTAATCCTGCTTACGCAACAGGAATAGGCCTATTAATGTTTGGGGCAGCAGCACGCAATGCCGTTATCCCTGAGCCGATTGGAGATGTTGGTGTGCGAGGTGTATTGCAGCGTATGAAAGGATGGTTCCAGGGAAATTTTTAACGTTCATAGTGGGAATCGGGTGGAATGATCGTGATGTTTGCCTTGGGTATGCCCAGATTTCGCCAGTTTGGTCTTTATGTAAATCTTAGAGTCTGGGCGCACAGCGCGCATCGTGCAATCTGAAGATGCAGGTCTTTGAAAATAACTCATTTCCCGATATGACCGATTTTTAAATAGCGTAGGTTACTATGGTGCTCAACGGGGTCTGTTTGGAGTCCATATCGATTACCAAAAACCAGAATCCATCACTGACGAGGTTTGTAAATTATGAAATTTGAACTCACCGATACTTTCAATCAAGACGCGGTCATCAAGGTAATGGGTGTGGGTGGTGGCGGCGGGAATGCTGTGCATCACATGTTAACGTCCAACATTGATGGCGTGGATTTCATTTGCGTCAATACCGACGCCCAGGCGCTCAAGGGTTTGAATAAGTCTGAGCGACTGACTCAGCTTCAGATCGGCGCCAACCTCACTAAGGGTTTGGGGGCTGGGGCTAATCCCGAGGTTGGGCGTCAGGCGGCTGGTGAAGATCGCGAGCGCATTATGGAGGCCATCGAGGGCGCCGACATGCTCTTCATCACTGCGGGTATGGGTGGTGGTACCGGTACCGGTGCGGCTCCAGTAATGGCCCAATTGGCGCGCGACATGGGAATTCTCACCGTTGCGGTGGTGACCAAACCCTTCCCCTTCGAGGGGCGTAAACGTATGGAAGTGGCCCATGAGGGGATTCGCCAACTTACCCAGTACGTAGATTCCCTGATCACCATCCCCAATGAGAAGCTGCTCAGCGTACTCGGTAAAGGCGTGAGTCTGTTGGAGGCCTTCAAAGCCGCCAACAACGTTCTGCTTGGGGCGGTACAGGGCATCGCCGATCTCATTACGTGTCCGGGCCTCATCAACGTTGACTTTGCTGACGTGCGCACGGTCATGGCCGAGATGGGTATGGCCATGATGGGGACCGGTCGGGGTACAGGTGAGGATCGTGCCCGTTTAGCAGCAGAGGCCGCAGTGGCAAGCCCACTGTTGGACGATATCAACCTGCGTGGCGCCCGGGGGATACTGGTGAACATTACCGCCGGTATGGACCTCTCCATCGGTGAGTTCGAGGAAGTGGGTAACATCATCAAGGAATATGCCTCCGATACCGCCACCGTGGTCGTAGGCACCGTGATCGAGGCTGACTTGAATGATGAGATGCGGGTCACAGTGGTGGCTACCGGTCTCGGTCAAGAGTCCGCCAAGCCCCACATTGTTGTTGATAACCCTGCCCGCGAGCGTTATCACCACGAGCGTCCTGCCGGAGGGCGGCGTGCGGTGAACGACCGCCTCAGCGTGGTGCATAACGAGGCCAGCACCAATAGCATGGATTATCTGGATATCCCGGCATTCTTGCGGCGCCAGTCGGATTGATGATGTAGCAGATTCCAGCCTGTAATGGGACATCGTTCGTCATTTCGGCCACCTCCACGCCTCCTCTCCATGGTCGGAAAGGAACCTCCGCCCCTTTCTTCTCGTCATGGTGAAAGAGGTGGAGGGATGGAGTTCAGTAGCAAAAGACTTGCTGAGATAGGCCAAGAATGTGCTAGGATTCCCACCGAGGCCTTAACTCATTACTAATGGTGGGGACATAATGATAAAACAACGCACGTTGAAGAACGTGATCCGGGCCACCGGGGTTGGACTGCACACAGGGAACAAGGTTTACATGACCTTGCGCCCTGCGGCAGCAGATACGGGTATCGTCTTTCGGCGTGTCGATCTGGATGTCCCCGTCGAGATTCCGGCACGCAGTGAGTATGTTGGTGATGCCCGATTATCCACCACCCTAGTGAGGGGTGATGTCCGCATCTCGACCGTAGAACATCTGCTGTCGGCGATGGCGGGATTGGGGATCGATAATGCCTATATCGATCTCAGTGCCCCGGAGGTGCCCATCATGGATGGGAGCGCGGGTCCCTTCGTATTTCTCATCCAGTCGGCAGGGATTGAGGAGCAGAATCGTTCGAAACGCTTTATCCGAATTAAGCATCCGGTTCAGATTAAGGAAGGGGATAAGTGGGTTCGTTTCGAACCCTACGATGGTTTTAAGGTCTCCTTCACTATCGACTTCGACCATCCAGCCTTTAAAGGGCGTCATCAGGAAGCGACCCTGGATTTTTCCACTACCTCTTTTGTCAAGGAGGTGAGTCGTGCCCGCACTTTTGGCTTTATGCGTGATATCGAACGCTTGCGGGAGAATAACCTCGCTTTGGGAGGCAGTCTTGATAACGCCATCGTCGTGGACGATTACCGCGTCCTTAACGAAGATGGATTGCGCTATGAAGACGAATTCGTCAAGCACAAGGTTCTGGATGCGGTTGGTGACCTTTACCTCCTTGGTCACAGTCTGATCGGATCTTTCTGTGGCTACAAATCCGGCCACGCCCTGAATAATCGGTTATTACGGGCGCTGATTGCGGACATCCGAGCCTGGGAAATTGTTACCTTTGATGATGATTCCCACCAGCAGGTCCCGCCAGTTTTTCTCCGGCCTGCCTTTGGTTGAGAGCGTGAGATTTTCGGGGTTAGGCATCGGCCCCAAAGGAAAACGACGAAAAGATTTTTCTTTTGAGCGCAAAAGAGAGATCCTTTCGTCGTTTTTCTTTGGGGCCTTTGCTAGAAGAGCGACGAGTGGTGTTGGTTCCACTAATGAGGTTGATTCTGGCGATCTTTACGGCTGGCGAGCAGGCTGCGGATATTGCTTTGGTGGCGCCAGATCAGAAACATCGTCATGATGAAAGCGGTAGCAACGAGTGGTGTCGGGACCAACCACCAGGCGTAGAAAGGCGTGAAGAGCGCCGCTATTAGCGCTGCGACGGCTGATATGCGGGTGATAGCAAAGACAGCGAGCCAGGTAGCCGCAGCCCCCAGACCGAGGAGCGGAGCGAATCCGAGTAACACCCCTAGCGCGGTAGCTACTCCCTTGCCCCCCTTAAAACCGAAAAAGACCGGGTAGAGGTGACCGAAAAAGGCGGCAAGGGCTACCAGGGCCTGAACCTCGGGTGAGGTCTCTAGGGATCGGGCCAGGATCACCGGTAGCAAACCCTTGAGACTGTCGCCGAACAGGGTGAGGGCCGCCGCTTTTTTGTTGCCCAGGCGTAAGACGTTGGTGGCACCGGGATTGCCGGAACCCTGAGTGCGCGGGTCAGGTAGTCCCATCAGCCGAGAGACAACGATCGCTGTGGCCACTGAGCCGAGCAGGTAGGCAAAAATAACAAGGAGGAAGGTAGTGACGTTCATGGCGCTATTGGAAACCGACCAGCCCCCCGGGGTCAAGCCTTTCCTGCTGGACGAATTCGCCACATGTTTGCTGAGGAACTCCAACTCTACCGAGAGGTATCAACCTACCTAAGCGGGACGATCTGCTGGCTATCCAGAGTGGTATCCCAATGCCTTGACGGTGGAAACCATGGACGCCAATAGCGTCACCTGCAATGAAACCCTGATCAACCTATTGAGCCGCTATTTTCCCGCCGACCTCTACGAATACTTCGGTTTGATCATCATATTCTACGCCAACGAGCCCGCGTAGATACCGTCTTGCCTGTCAATGGGGGGGGGAAATGTTTAAAATTTTATAGCAAAGCCACCATAAAATGATTACGCATAATTTGCGAAGACTTCCTCGG
>CAUYTY010000188.1 GCA_963575655.1 Gammaproteobacteria bacterium
ACACGACGAGTCACCATGACGGTAGTAGTGGCGGTAGCACGAGCACCGGTGGCGGTAGTACGAGCACGGGTGGTGGTAGTACCAGCACGAGCGGTGGCAGCACGAGCGGCGGTAGCACGAGCGGCGGTAGCACGAGCGGCGGCGGTGAGGGTGGTGGAACCACATCCCACCACGGTACGACGAGTCACCACGACACGACGAGTCACCATGACGGTAGTAGTGGCGGTAGCACGAGCACCGGTGGCGGTAGTACGAGCACGGGTGGTGGTAGTACCAGCACGAGCGGTGGCAGCACGAGCGGCGGTAGCACGAGCGGCGGTAGCACGAGCGGCGGCGGTGAGGGTGGTGGAACCACATCCCACCACGGTACGACGAGTCACCACGACACGACGAGTCACCATGACGGTAGTAGTGGCGGTAGCACGAGCACCGGTGGCGGTAGTACGAGCACGGGTGGTGGTAGTACCAGCACGAGCGGTGGTAGCACGAGCGGTGGTAGCACGAGCGGTGGTAGCACGAGCGGTGGTAGCACGAGTGGCGGTAGCACGAGTGGCGGCAGCACGAGTGGCGGTAGCACGAGCGGCGGTGGCGAGGGTGGTGGAACTACATCCCACCACGGTACGACGAGTCACCACGACACGACGAGTCACCACGATACGACGAGTCACCATGATGGCAGTAGTGGGGGTAGCACGAGTGGGGGTAGCACGAGCACGAGCGGCGGTGGTGAGGGTGGTGGTACCACGTCCCACCATGGTACGACTGGTCACCATGGTACGGTGGGTCACCACAGCGCAACGGGTCACCATTAGCGTGTGAGATAACGGTCGCCCCCTCATTCTCTCTTCACAATGAAGGATTGTGATCATTCGGATGTTCCGTGTGATCCAGTTTCTTCGCTTGTGGGGGAGGTGAGGGGGCGAAATTATTGCCCAATCTTATCTTGAGAAAGTGAGGTATTCCTCTTGAAACAGCACCTGGAACACCTCCTTGCGACGGCGGTAGGGCGGTTGCGTGTCGCGGGCCGGTTATCCGCTGATGTTGTTCCCACAGTAGCTGTGGAGCGTACCCGTGATCGCGTCCACGGAGACTTTGCCAGCAACTTGGCGTTGACCCTGGCAAAGTTGGCCCGGTGTAAGCCGCGAGAACTGGCTGAAGCGTTGTGTGCGCAGTTGCCACCTGATCCGAGATTGGATCGAGTAGAGGTGGCAGGTCCCGGGTTTATCAACTTTTTTCTCACCCACGCGGCCTATCAAGAGATGGTAGTGCGCGTGTTGGCGGAGGGAGAGACTTTCGGGTGTTCCAACTTGGGTGGTGGTCGATTGGTGCAGGTTGAATTCGTTTCTGCCAATCCTACTGGGCCGTTGCATGTTGGGCATGGTCGGGGAGCTGCCTGTGGTGCCGTAGTGGCGGATCTGTTGGCTGCCGTGGGCTTTCGAGTGCATCGGGAATATTACGTCAACGATGCCGGTCGTCAGATGGACATCCTGGCCACGAGCGTTTGGTTGCGTTATCTGGAACTGTGTGGTGAGGTTTTCCGTTTTCCCTCCAATGCCTACCGGGGCGACTACGTTTGGGACATCGCGGCGCTGTTGCATCGCACCCGCCAAGAGGCCCTGCGTATCGCTGCCGAAGTGGTTTTTACCTCTGTGCCTGAAGATGCTCCAAATATGGAAGAGCAGGCAGCGGGAATGGGTCCTGCCGGTGACAAGGAGGCTCATATCGACGCACTCATTGCCCGCGCTAAGCATCTGTTGGGAGAACAGAATTATCGTGAGGTTTTCGATCTTGGGCTTGGCGCTATCTTGGATGATATTCGCGATGACCTCGCCCATTTTGGCGTGCGTTATGACGAGTGGTATTCGGAGCGGTCGCTGGCTAAGCGTGGAAAAGTGGAAGAGGCTATTAACCGTCTTAAGGCCGCTGGCCATTTGTATCTCAAGGATGGCGCGTGGTGGTTTCAGTCGAGTGCCTTTGGTGACGAGAAGGATCGAGTGGTGGTTCGTGAGAATGGACAGACCACCTATTTTGCCTCCGATATTGCCTATCACATGGACAAATTGGAGCGCGGATTCGATCACGTTGTAGATATTTGGGGTGCCGATCACCATGGCTATGTCCCACGGATTAAAGCAGCGCTCACGGCTCTCGGCGATGATCCTGATAAGCTCCAGGTCTTATTGGTGCAATTTGCCATTCTTTATCGGAATGGTGCACGGATGCAGATGTCCACACGGAGCGGAGAATTTGTGACGTTGCGTGAATTACGCAAAGAGGTGGGTAAGGATGCCGCACGTTTCTTCTACGTGTTGCGTTCTTCTGAACAACACATGGACTTTGACCTCGACCTCGCTAAATCTCAGTCCAACGATAATCCTGTGTACTACTGCCAATATGCCCACGCTCGAGTGCATAGCGTTTTTCGAGCGTTGGCGGAGAAAGGTCTCCCTTGGGATCGTAACAATGCAGTAGTACATCTGCACCGTCTCACGGAAGACCACGAGCAGGCGTTGATGGTGACCCTATCTCGCTATCCCGAGGTGGTCAAGGGGGCTGCATTGACCTATGCCCCCCACGTACTCGCCCATTATCTGCGTGAGTTGGCCACCGATTTCCATACCTATTACAACGCACATACCTTTCTGGTGGAGGATACCGATCTGCGCGCGGCACGCTTGGCCTTAGTCGAAGCGGCGCGCCAGGTGCTTGCTAATGGCCTTAGGTTATTGGGGGTTTCCGCCCCGGATACGATGTGATATGGCTGCTACTTCGCGCAAACGCTCTCCGCCCCCTGATTACAAGCCTTCTCCTCCCGCATCTGATAGGGGAGGGGTGCCCGGGTGGGTTTGGGTTATGATCGGGCTGCTGATCAGCATGGTTGGGGCATTAGGTTACTATATTTTGGGTGATTCCCGCCATGCTGGTGCAGGAGGTACCTCTCAGGCCATAGCGAGTTCTGCTACTCCCATCGCCAAAGAGTTGACCAAGGTTGCGAGTAAACCACCTGTTAGTAAGGAGCCAGCAGCCAAGGAATCTACGAGCGAGGCCGCTCCGAAGCCTGCTCCCGTAGCTGAGGGAACTTCTTCCACGTCGTTCGATTTCTACAAACTCTTGCCGGCGATGAAGGTTGGTGATGCCTCTGAACCTCCCCAGGAGTCGCCCAAGCCGACGGTCAAGGAACCACCCAAGCCTCCCGCAAAAGAGCCGGCCTTGAAACAGCCAACACCTCCTGCCAAGGAGGCGGGGCGGGAGTCGGCGAAGGAGCCATCCACGGTTTATGTGCTTCAGGCCGGTGCCTTTCATACCTCCCAAGAAGCCGACCGTCTGCGTGCTCATCTCGCCTTTATGGGGTTGGAATCTACCATTCAGACTGTTGGGGCGGGTGCCTCGGAAGTCTGGCACCGAGTCCGTTTGGGGCCTTTTCGGGAATTCAATCAAGCTACCCAGATCCAGCAGCGTCTACGCCAGGAGAGCATCTCCGCTACCTTGAGCAAAGAACGCCGCAATTAAGTGTTTGGCGCGCAAGAGAACTTTCTCCCTTATAAGGTATTCCCGAGAAATCTCGTTTCAGCTACTGTCAGTTAGCTACAATACGGGCGCCACCGTCAAATACAACCGCTCACTCCCCCTCCCAACGGGAAGGGGGATATGATTACACCAAACCTGCCGAGTCTCTTATTCGTCTCCCTTGATACGTAAATAATCTAGGCCAAAACCATTCCGTTGATCGGCATCCTCGGAACTCCCTTTAATGGTAATCCTCAAGGTATGATTGCCTGATACTAGGCGGTGCCTACCCAAAGAGATTTCTTCACTACGTGAAGTATCGCGCGAATAACCCTCAAACTCGGTCCCAATCTTTGCACCGTCCAGCGCTAGTTGGAAACGCCCGAAGTCATAACTGGTGGTGTAGCGGATCAACAAATCCGCATTCATTTCGCGCGGAACGAAAAATTGGAGATCTAAGGAGCTCCCCTCCCTGGCATCCAACCACAATAGGTGACTGCCGCCGCTCCATCCATTAAGTGCCTGCGGAAAATAATTTCCCCCCTCGCTATTCATAACCCCCATCGACTCGCCCTCCACGACCCAATCTTTGAGCATAATCACTTGCCTCGACGCTTCTCCACGTCGCTGGAACTCATAGATATAGAATCGCCCATCCTGACTAAGCGGGACACGTACCAAGGCATATTTGGGGAACGTCCGTTCTAACTCCTCAAGACTCATGTCATTTACCTGCTCCACTGCCACCTGCTGCGGAAGAGAAAATCGTGCATACATCTCATTCAAAACTGGCCGCTCTGGCCAATAGGGGGATGAGATGAACACCTGTTCGCCTTGCTTCAGCAGTTCGAACAACTCCGTAGCAAAACGCCGAGCCACCTCAGTATTGAGTTCAGGTCCGAATAGGGAATGAAAGTGGATATCTGTACGACGCTTCAAAACCTTCTGGTAATAGAGGCTAAAGGGGTATTGACCCTTTCCATCATCGTCGCAGATATGGGCGCCCACTGGAATTTTCTGGAAGAACGTCTCCGCTATTTCTTTCGTAATCGTATAGTTCATTTTGTTCGGATTCCCAAAATATAAGGACGCATCCCATAGATTCGAGACATAATCATAAAATGAGAAATACTCTCTCCAGAATCCATTTTCCTTGTCCCATTTCGCTACCTGAGAATACACATAGGGACCGATCAATAAGGTACAAGAAAGTATCAATGTCGCTCGTCGCCACTGCTTCCCCCGATTGAGAAAGTAAGCAAATCCTAGTGGGGTGAGTGAGCCAAACATGATCCACACCGGTAGGCCAAACGCATAGGTGTCCCAGATCATGTAATTTGATGACCAAACAGCTTGAATCACAAAACCGGTCAAGAAAAAACCAGAAAACATCCGAAGGTCTTTCCTTCTCATTAGCAAGAAGAAACCTACTATGCCTGTGAGAAAGGCCACGGAAGGGTAATTTATCAGCAAGAGGAACAAGTAATTCAGATGCCAATGCCATTTCTGCTCGCTGGTTAAATAGGTTGGAAACATGAAATCCTTAAATCGTCCACCGGTCATGCCATCGAGCATATCTTTCAGGATCAGCCATTGATCATGGAACGTCTGTCCCCCTAATTTTAGTAGGTGGTCATTAAATTCTCTCAAAAAGATAAAGAGAAATATTTGTAAGGCCAATCCAAAGAACAGGAAAATTCTCAACAATGTTCCCGCCCTAAAAATCTTTCGCCACTGACTCGGATGAAGCGCCAAGATTACAAAACCAAAACCAAAAAGTCCCATTAATACATGATTGAAGAGCCCCAAACCAAAAACAAAAACAGCTTTATAGAGATCGATCAACTGATCGGATTCCTGATAACGCAAAATATAATAAAGTAATATTCCGAGCAGTGCTGTATTGAGCGTGTACACCTCCAAGATTGTAGAATGCCACCACAGTGAATGACCAAGCATCACCGCAATGGCTCCTAACAGCGCTGCAACCGGGTTGCGCGTCATCTTCAGTCCATTCACAAAGACAAAATGGACCGTAATTGCCCCAAACACCCCACACAGCAGATTAAGACGATAGTGCAGGTCACCCCACGGAATGAGTAAGGTCCAGACTCGCCCAAGAATATGGAAGAGATTGTGAATATTTACCCACGTCCCGGTTACCAGCAGATGTACGTTGCTGGCAATCATTGGGGCATCAATCCAACCCGGCACTCGTGAGGCGGTGGTCCAATAAAAAGCGAGAGGAATCAACCAGAATAATCGGGAAGACCAGTGTACCCAATTCTCGCAACAACCTGTCGAATCTTTACTCCCTCGTTCAGGAATAGCTACCGAGGAAGTCCCTGAAGCAGCCGAAGCCTCCGTGCAAGATTCATCTGGAATAGAGGCAATTTCTTTACCATCATCAACCATGAATTTCACCATTTACCCATTTATGTAACCACGAAAAACATACCTTGAATGTTTCGGTAGATCTGTGATAGTTTCTTGCGTATCAAGTGATGTCGTGGGGATACTTTGCTATCGTTTCAATAAAGCGTTTAGATAACAAGACTCCCCCATCTTCTTTTCCTCTCTCTCCACGTTTGGAATAGACTCGCACGCCGAGTTTCGCAAGAGCAACCATTATTTATGAACGATGAACATCATCAGGAAACGAGTCAGGCACCGGAAACCCCAGCAATCTGGCGGGTGGCTAATGCCTTAGCAGCAGTGGCCATGGTTTGGGCGGTGTGGTGTGTAATTGCCGGCACCACCGCCTACACAGAAGCCTTTACCAACGGCGCTACTGCCTTTATGCATGGTGACGAAAAGATCTGGGAGATTTCCCATGCCAGTATCGCCCGCAATATGGCCATTGCCTTATCCATCATCTACGGTTTGTGGTTCTTGGTTACCGGTGCCAATGGTCCGGGCAAAGCCATGTTGGCCTGGCGGGCATTCATTAAAATGGTGGCCCACCCCACCAAGCCAGAACTTAGTTCTGCAGAGCGTGCCGCAGCGCTCAATTGCGCAGTCAAATGCTTTTTTTCCCCATTGATGACATTCTTCTTCGTGGGTAACTGTGCTCATTTCTACAACGCCGCTTACAACACCGTAACCCAATGGGGTGCTATGCCCTTCCCCGAATTGTATTGGCGTCATTTTCATTGGGCTGCCTTCTGGGGAATTCTAATGTTGGACGTGGTCTGGTTTTTTATTGGTTATCTGGTAGAACACCGCAGTCTCGATAATACCATTCGTACTGTCGAGCCCACTGCCCTCGGCTGGTTTGTTTGCATAGTCTGTTATCCACCCCAGGTGGGTTGGACCACCGATCTATTAGGGTGGTATGCGTCGGATATGCCTGTAGTGGTTTACCAATTTTGCGATTCGAATATCCTCAGCCTAGAAACGGGTTACATCCTGACCATGATGGTTGGCATCCCGGTATTGATACTGATGGGGGTTTATTCGTATGCCTCGGTAGCAATGGGTTTAAAGGCCAGCAATCTTACCAATCGTGGCACCGTCGAACGCGGACCCTACGCACTGGTCCGTCACCCGGCCTACATCTGCAAGACCAGCGCCTGGAATCTCTCCGCCATGGTGCCTCTCTCTCGCGCCATCTACGACCAGGACATCCAATGGGGGGCGGCGATCCTCTTCTCTATCATTGTTTGGACTTTCATCTATCATGTCCGCGCACTAACCGAGGAACGCCACCTATCCGCCGACCCAGACTATCGAGCCTACTGCGAGCGAGTAAAGTGGCGCTACATTCCTGGAGTCTATTAGCGTTGTCCAACCTCTAACCACTTCTTTGGGGTTGGAGGTTGCTCTTCGCGCCGTGGACTGGTCCATCGAACCACGCACGCAACCCGGGAAAATCATCCAAACAAGCAAGAGGTCCCCAACGGCGCAGGCGCTCCACTTCGTGGACTCCATAGGTCATGGCAATACGTGGCATGGCGACGTTGTGGGCCATCTCCATATCGTATTCGGTATCGCCGACCATCACTGCGTATTCGGAGGCAGTATCCAACTCTTCTAGGATTTCCTGGAGCATCAACGGATCGGGTTTTGATTTGGTCTCATCGGCACAACGAGTGATGTGGAAAAATCGTCCCAGGTTTGTTTCCCGTAAGGCACGATCGAGCCCACGGCGACTTTTTCCAGTGGCCACCGCCAGGAGATAACCGCTATCGTGGAAGTGGCGCAGAGTTTCTTCCACGCCCGGAAAAAGGCTGGAGGGAGCAGGCTCGGATCCGAGAAAGTAGTGGTAGCGATAGCGCTCGATCACGGCCTGCCGAGTGGCATTGTCCGAGTCTGGAAAAAGCACCACGGACGATTCCATCAAACCAAGTCCGATGATGTTACGTACTGTGGCACGCGATAATGGCGCTAATTCCAGGTCGAGCGCTGCTTTTTGGAAGCAAGAGACGATATGGACCTCGGAGTCAATGAGGGTACCATCCCAGTCGAAGATGATTAGTCGATAGCTCATAATGTATCTAGGTGGCCGCGTCTGGAAACTCTTTTAATTTTTGGCGCTGGTCTTGGCGGCCATGATGGTTTCCATCAGATGTAGACCGGCGAAGGCATCTTTGGCGTAGTGTACGGAATTAGCGAGCGGATAAGCCGCGCGGCAATCCTGTTCCACATAGCGGCGCGTCAAAGCAGCGCCCCCTAACAATACCGGGGCGTCAATCCCAAGACGCGCCATCTCCTCCAGATTCTCCTTCATAATCACTGTGGATTTGACGAGTAATCCCGACATACCGATGGCATCGGCACGGTGAGAGGAATAGGCCTCCAAAATTGCGTGGAGGGGTTGTTTAATCCCTAGGTTGATCACTTTGTAGCCATTGTTAGTAAGAATGATATCGACCAGGTTCTTACCGATGTCGTGAACATCGCCTTTGACCGTGGCGAGTACCAGCGTCCCTTTGGTGGAGCCTGCGATCTTTTCCATGAATCGTTCCAGATATTTCACAGCGACTTTCATGGTCTCAGCGGATTGCAACACAAAGGGCAACTGCATCTGGCCAGCCCCGAAGAGTTCCCCGACCACACGCATTCCATCTAGCAACAGGGTGTTGATAATCTCTAGGGGTGAATATTTTTCTAGGGCGCGATCCAGATCCTGTTCCAGACCTTTACGGTCGCCATCCACTATCCGCTGCTTGAGGGCGTCTTCTACGCGGGTAGAACGTACCTCCCGCGTCTCTTTAGTCCCGGCATCCTTGAATAGCCCGATGAAGTGCAGTAAGGGGTCACGACCGTCATTATGACGGTCGAAGATCAAGTCTTCGGCTGCCTCTCGCTGCTGGGGATCGATGCGATGCAGAGGCTCGATCTTAGAAACATGAATGATCGCTGAGGTCATTCCCCGCGCTACGGCATGATGCAGAAATACCGAATTGAGTACCGCCCGTGCGGCGGGTTTCAACCCGAAGGAGATATTGGATAGACCGAGAAGAATCTGGCAGTCCGGCATTTCTGCGCGGATTGCGGAAATGGCCTCCAACGTATTGATCGCATGGCGACGGTCTTCCTCCATGCCGGTACAGATCGTAAAGGTGAGCGGATCAAAAAAGAGGTCGCTGGGTGGTAGGCCGTGGTGATGAACGGCAAAATCGTAGAGGCGATGGGCAATCTCCAATTTGCGTTCAGCCTCCTTGGCCATACCCTGTTCATCAATAGTAAGTGCGACCACGGCCGCACCAAAGCGACGCGCTAGACGAAGAATACGTGCCGCTTTCTCTTCGCCATCCTCGAAGTTGATGGAATTGATTATGGGTTTACCACCAATGAGTTTGAGGGCCGATTTAATTACCCCAACCTCGGTGGAATCGATAACCAGGGGAGCGGTTACCTGGCTGCGGTAGCGGGTAACGACCTCTCGCATATCGGAGATCTCCGGTCGCCCCACGTAGGCTACACACAGGTCCAATGCGTGGGAGCCTTCTTTGATCTGTTCGCGGCCAATCGCGGTTAATGCATCCCAGTCTTCGGCGTTGAGCAATTCGCGAAATTTTTTGGAACCATTGGCATTGGAGCGTTCGCCCACGGCGAATATGGCGTTTTCCTGGCGTAGCGGGACGGCGGTGTACAGAGAGGCGACCGCTGGCGTGAGGGTAATGTTACGTACCTTGGGAGCTGGATCTGGACGCACATCGAGCATCGCCCGCAAGGCGGCGATGTGAGCGGGCGTGGTGCCGCAACATCCTCCGATGAGGTTAACTCCATCCTCGACTACAAAACGCCCCTGCCAGTAGGCCAGTTCCTGCGGGGTCAGAGGATATTCGGTATGTCCATCTACCAGCAGAGGCAGACCAGCGTTGGGCATTACCGAGATGAATCCCGGCCAATTTTCGCTCAGGCTCTTCACATGCTCGGCCATCTCGGCGGGACCGGTGGCACAGTTGATGCCGATGCCATCGACCCCCATCGCCGCAAGTGTAACCACTGCGGCGCTTAGGTCAGAACCCACCAACAGTGTGCCGGT
This sequence comes from Gammaproteobacteria bacterium, assembly GCA_963575655.1. Lineage (NCBI taxonomy): Bacteria > Pseudomonadati > Pseudomonadota > Gammaproteobacteria > Gammaproteobacteria bacterium. Next base: position 10,001 of record CAUYTY010000188.1, read on the forward strand.
GGTCTCGATGGTGACCTGGGCCAGGATGGCAACCTCCCCGCGGCCGCTCAAGCGCCGTGCCTCCCGACAACCATTGATGCCTGCCTTGAGGGTGAGTAGGTCTTGATGAGTCTCCAGGAGAAGGGCATCTACCCCACCATCCAATAGCCCCCGGGCCTGCTCGGTATAGGATTCTTCGAGGGCGTCATATTCGATATGCCCGAGACTTGGCAACTTTGTCCCAGGTCCCATCGACCCTAAAACATAACGAGGCTGATCTTCCGTAGAGAATTGGGAGGCAATGATTCGCGCAATCGTTGCAGCGCGATGGTTTATCTCGTAGCTGCGCTGTTCGAGGCCGAATTCGGCAAGTACGATGCGATTGGCCCCAAAGGTATTGGTCTCAACGCAGTCGGCCCCCGCCTCGAAATAGGTTCGATGGACCTCTTCAATAAAGTCTGGGCGTGTTAGCACCAAAACCTCAGAGCAGTTTTCGAGACCCATGAAATCCCCTTCGAGATCCCAGGTTCGTGCCTGGATTAGGGTCCCCGTGCCACCGTCACAGAGCAACACACGTTGCCGTAACCGCTCAATGAATCGCTGCGTCATAGTAAAAAATTCCTCCGAGTAAGGCCAAAACCAACCTATCAAATTTCACTGTCCCTGCGCGCCCACACTGCGCGTCCGCACGGGAGCAATGAATAAGTGAACGGGTGTCGCGGGTTAAATAGATGGCTTTTATCTGGTAGACGTTGCCGAAGGTTGGTATGCCCGCCACAATAATCCGAGCCCCATTAGTGTCATTGGTAGAGAGAGCAATTGTCCCATGGTCAGCCAATCCCAGGCGAGGTAACCAATTTGTGGATCAGGTTGACGCGCAAACTCTACGAGAAAACGGAAGATACCATACCAAACCAGAAACATACCAGAAACGGCCATGGTCGGGCGGGTTTTTTTGGAATATATCCAAAGAATGAGAAATAGCGCTATCCCTTCGAGCCCTGCCTCGTAGAGTTGAGAGGGGTGACGCGGGAGAAATCCTCCGTAGGGAAAAACCATTCCCCACGCCACATCGGTAGGTTTGCCGAAGAGCTCACCATTAATAAAGTTTCCGATACGTCCGGCCCCCAGACCAATGGGTACTAGTGGCGCGATAAAATCCATCAGGTTGAAGAAGCCGATCTGATATTTGCGTTGGTAAAACCAAAGAGACAATAGAACACCCAATAAGCCGCCATGAAAAGACATTCCTCCTCGCCAGACCTGGATCATGGTGGCAGGATTGGCCAGATAATTGGGTAGATCGTAGAACAAGATATAACCCAAACGTCCGCCTAATACCACGCCCAGGGCTCCCCAAAAGATCACATCAGAGACCTGCTCCTGACTCAGAGGAATCTTGGAGTGGGGGGCACGTTGGTGTCCCAACCACCAAGCAGTCCCAAATCCTATGATATACATCAGCCCATACCAATGGACATTGAGCGGGCCAAGCTGGAGGGCAACGGGATTAATGGCGGGGTAGGTCAACATGATTTTTAATGGTTAGCCAAGGCGCGGTATCGCGCAGGGTGGAGTGATATTCGGGGAGTAATCCAAGTTGCTGCCGAGTAAGTCGTTAGCTCGTCATTCTGGTCTACCGGTAGACCAAGAACGACCGTTGATTTGGGCGGATCGATGAAGTCCTACCCCAGGGGGTACTGACCAAGGACGGTAACATACCACTGTGTCCGCCCATGGTCGAAGTGACCGTGCTGGCGGTGTGAGGAGTGAATATATCATACCATTGGCGTGTATATTCTGCAACTTATCGTATTACAAGGTGATTTCCGGAAATCTCCAGGGTTCCCAGGTAAAACACGTCAGATTGCTCGGGATAGCCGCAGTATTTAACCCAAGTTACTACCTAGCGCGCTTTTCTCCCCTCTCCCTCCGGGAGAGGGGCCGGGGGTGAGGGCGTGATGCTGACGAATCAACAAATTCCCGCCCTCACCCCAACCCCTCTCCCGGGGGGAGAGGGGCTTTTTCGTTTCTCACCGCATAGGTAGCAACTTGGGTTATTTATGGGACTCGATGTTCAAGTTTTTCCGTGCCGGATAACCAAGAATGAAAAACCCCTCTGCGAATAGTAGGCGCGACCATGTTCAACCGCCCCTCTGTCGTTCATAGAAAATCACCCGGCGGTAGTGGCTATCGACGAGATCGATAAGGTCCCACGCGATTTTCCTAACGACCTGCTTCACGAATTGGACCAAATGAACTTTCGGGTGATCGAGACTGGCGAGGTAATACGCCCCGAGCGTCGGGTGAGTCCCATTCTCTTCATTACCTCCAACAGCGAGCGCCGCCTGCCGGAACCTTTTCTACGTCGCTGTGTCTACCATCACATCGAATTCGATGATGCTATCGTTCTTAAGGCGGTAGAGAAATGCAAGGATCAATATCACACCCTGAGAAAAGGTCTCCTCGAACTCGCCATTCGCTGTTTTCTCGCACTCCGCGACCGCAATCTGCGCAAACTCCCCGCTACTGGCGAATTGCTGGTCTGGTTACGAGTTATCACCTTGGCAGTGCAAAGCGAAAAACGTGTGGAGATCGAAAAGAATCTGAAAGATGATAACCTTGGGCGGCTGCCCTATTTGGGCGTATTGTTGAAGGACCACTAAGGATCTGTTGGAGGTGCAGGAAAAATTAGGATCTTTGAGAGCTTACGTAGCTCACTACCAGTGAATTATCCAGAATAATCCATTGGTGTGGGGTTACGCAAAATGTAAAGAAGGGGTAAAGAGATATTCATCCTCAAAATACATGTTATAATGTCTTTACATTCAATATGCTAATTGATATAATGTCCAATACTTTTCGATGAGAGGACGATATGCATTCTTTGGATCACTTGCCCATCCGAGTTCGTTTGCTGATTCTGATTGTCATTGGTGTGATTTTGCTTCTGGGAACAGGATTATTTGCAAGCTGGGGCTTTAAACAAAACGCTGCTGCTCTTAATGTATATGACCAGCGATTACAAACCATTAATCTCCTGCAGAAAGTGCGAGTGTTACAGCTTCAGATTCGGCATGAGATCAATATGGCGCGACTGGCTCAAGACCCCTTCGTGGCCGATGAGCGTTTTCAGATTGTCGACAAATTGGTTTTTGAAATCAATACGATGTTTGAAGGATTGACCCGGATTGATTTGAGCGAGGCCACGAAAAGCGCGATCGCAGATTATTTCAAGGCCCGCAAGGACTACGGTCTAATCGGTGTCGATCGAATGCGCAGTTTGTTTGTCGCTGAAAATTATGAGGAAGTAGATCGTATTAATCGGGGGGAGGGTGCCCAGGCCTTTACCAAAGTACAGGAGGCAACGGAAAAGCTTGTTCAGGGACTCACCCAAGAAGCCAAAACATTCCGCGTCAAAGCTGAGGAGAAGACCAGACTACTCAATACGGTTTCAAAATTGAGTGTGATAGTCGGTTTAGTCATTGTCGCTATTCTTGGCCTTGCCATTCGTTCCTCGATTGTGCGTGGTGTCGCTCAATTGGAAAAAGCCACTACGAGGCTGGCGGAGGGTGACTTATCAACCCGTATCGAGATCAGCGGTCGCGATGAATTTACCCAAATTGGCACGGCCTTCAATCAGATGGTGGGTACTTTCGAGCAATTGATCGCCGAGATTAATAGCTCAGCGGATAATGTTGGTCAAAGCGTGGAGGTTAGCGTACGGCACAGCATTAGCGTTAGCGCCATTTCGGTACGCCAAGAGGAACTCGCCCGCAATGCACGAGAAGTTGCTAACAATCTAGCACGGAGTATGGCCGAGGTGGGCGGGCGTTTGACTAGCATGGTAAAGGCTGCGGATCGTGCCGAGGAGTTAACTCAATCGGGCCATCGCGTCATCAGCGCTACCCGAGGTGGGATTGAGGCGGTTTCCCAGTCAGTCACCCACATATCCGACATTATCGGTTCCCTAGAGGCGAGTTCGGAACAAATCGGGCGTGTTGTGGCGGTCATCCGGGGCATTGCTGATCAAACCAACCTACTCGCCCTCAATGCGGCCATTGAAGCGGCCCGCGCCGGCGAACAGGGACGCGGTTTTTCCGTGGTGGCCGAGGAAGTACGCCGATTGGCCGAACGCACCACCCAGGCCACCCGCGAGATAGCAGATACGATTAACATTATCCTTACTCAGACCAAAAATGCCGTTGTCTCGATGAATAATGCGCAACAGCGCGTGGCCGAGGGTTTGGAAAATGCGCGCCAAGGCGATCAAGTCATCACGGATATCAACAGTGACGTATCCGCTTTGGGTGATCAGATCCACTCGATTCAAGCTATCAGTGTTACCCAAAACACTGCCAATCGAAATGCCGCGCATCATATCGAGGAGATCTATTCTACGGCGGAGGAAAATCGAACGACCGCAGAAAAATCAGTCCATACGGCTCAAGCGCTGTCTGATCTATCGATGCGATTGAAAGCCGCAATTCAGTGTTTCCAAACCTAACATAACGGAATGACAACGAACGGGGTTAGGTCTTTCCTTTTACCACGGCAAAAGGAAAGACCTAGCCCCATTTGGTATTCGGAGGTATGCGTATCCGCAGAATTACCCCCGACAACCGTAATTCGTCACCATCGGACAGTGTCCGCCGCTCACCGGGCGGCAACAGGCGGCCGTTGATTTGGGTGCGATTGGTGAAATCTCGTCCCAGGAGTCGTTGGTCAAGGGCCGTGACGTACCACTGTGTCCGCTCATGGTCGAAGCGACAGTGGTGGCGGTGAACGAATTCGACCCCAGCAGTCTGCGCGGGAAGCTGGACCTCGGCATCATTACTGGCGTGGGCTTGGCCCAGGCGCCAACCAGAACGCATCGGCAAAAGCGTCCCATTCCCCACCTCCAGAAATAGCGTCGGGTCGCTGGAGACGAAGCGTTGGGTCAACGGTTCGCGTGCGAGGTCGGTTGGAGTGACCGTCCGTTGGGCGAGCGGTGGCGGGGGAACGGTGGGCGGTTGGGGGGCCGCTGCCGGAGTGACTGGCGTAGCCGTTGCGCGCGGGGGGGGCGGCACCGCCTCTTCCATGCCAATGAAGTGCTGACACATACCGCACACATTGTCGTATTCGGGGCTGACATGCCCACAACGCGGACAGATACGCACATAGTCGGTCATATCCGTTCCAATCCGCCCAGATATGGCCGAAGTGCCTCCGGGATGCGGATGTGCCCGTCGGCCTCTTGATAGTTCTCCATGACCGCAACTAAGGTGCGACCTACCGCCAACCCCGAACCATTCAAGCTATGGAGCAATTCCGGTTTTCCGGTCGCTGGGTTGCGGAAGCGCGCTACCATGCGTCGCGTCTGAAAATCCTCAAAGTTGGAGCAGGAAGAGATCTCACGATAACGCTCCTGTCCCGGTAGCCATACCTCCAGGTCGTAGGTCTTGGCCGAGGAAAAACCTATGTCCCCAGCACATAGCAAAACTACGCGGTAGGGCAGCCCGAGGCGTTGCAACACCACTTCAGCGTGGGCGGTCAGCGTCTCCAGGGCGGCGTAGGAATCCTGCGGTGCGACCAGTTGCACCAACTCGACCTTCTCAAACTGATGCTGGCGAATCATGCCGCGTGTGTCCTTTCCGTAGGACCCTGCCTCGCTACGGAAGCAGGGGGTGTGCGCAACATGCTTCAAGGGCAGACGTGCCGCATCGACGATCTCGCCCCGTACCAAGTTGGTCACCGGGACTTCGGCGGTCGGAATGAGATAGTAATCAGGCCGCCCATCTTGATGGCGCAGGGCAAACAAGTCCTCCTCGAATTTGGGGAGTTGACCCGTTCCGCGCAGGCTCTCGGGGTTGACCAGGTAGGGGACGTAGGTCTCGATGTAGCCGTGTTCGATGGTGTGCAGGTCGAGCATGAATTGGATAAGCGCCCGTTGGAGTCGTGCCAATGGCCCCTTGAGCACCACAAAACGCGCCCCGGAGAGCTTTGTCGCAGCGTCAAAATCCAACAGGCCGAGGGCGGTCCCCAGCGCAACATGGTCCTGCACAGGGAAGTTGAAGGTGCGTGGGGATCCCCAACGGCGGACCTCGACGTTGTCTTCCTCGCTTCGCCCTAGCGGCACGCTAACGTGGGGAAGGTTCGGGGTTCCCAAGGCCAGATCAGAAATGGCCAACTGAATCTGTCCAAGGCGCTCCTCCTTCTCGGTAAGTCGCTGTCCCAGTTCGGCAACCGCCGCCATTAGGGGAGCGGTATCCTTGCCCTGGGCTTTGGCAGCGCCAATGGCTTTGGAGCGAGTATTGCGTTCAGCGCGTAGTTGTTCGGTTTCTACCTGAACCGACTTACGCTCGGTTTCTAGGGCCGTTAGCAATGCTACATCTAGGGTATAACCTCGGGTGGCAAGACGGCGCGCCGTTTCGTCTAAGTCGGTACGTAGGAAATGAGGATCGAGCATGGGGGAAGGACCGATGGGGGAGAAAGAGCAAATAAGTGTATCCTCTCTGACCTGCTAAATCCCCGCTGACTTCCCATGGATAAATCTAGACCTGCGAGGTTGTTGCGGGTGAAATACCCCGGAACAATACCCAAGGACAGATCTAGTGCTGGAGCCCCTTTATGGCTGCCGAGAAGAATCTGTTGAACCCATCGAGACCGTCCTCAGTGAAGATCCCAACCGCAACCAGTGGGCCTGATATCGGTGACGCTGGTCTCTGTCGGCAGCACAGTGAAAAACTTCTGGGGCTTATCGCAGATACCTTGCCGGTGGCCATCTCATATGTGGACACCATCCCCCCCGGCGGATGGAACGCGGCAGCGGAATACCACCAGCGCCTCTGGCTCGCCCCCGACGCCGCTCAGGTCGGGACCTGGGAGTGGTTCCTCGAAACCAATCAATATTACTGGTCGGAGGAGATCTGGCCCCTCTACGGACGGATGCCCCATAGCTGCCTGCCTTCCTATGATGGCTGGCTACAAGCAGTCTGCCCACTCGATCGCGAACGGGTGGCCGCAGCATTCTCGGCAGCTACGGCGCAAGGTATTGAATTCAAGGTGGAATGGCGTGTCAATCCGGTAGCCGGGGCCTCGCTACGTTGGTTGATGGCGCATGGTCGGCCGGTTCGGGAGGTGGATGGTCGGATTACGAGTTACGTGGGCATTGTGTTCGATGTCACCGAGCGTAAGCGTGCTCGGCAGGCCCTGATGGAGAGCGAGGAACGCTACCGGCGAATTGTCGCTACGGTACCAGGGATACTCTACGACTACATCCTGTATCCAGACGGGAGTAATCGTTTTCTGTACGTGGGGCCGCGACTGCACGAGATCCTTGAACTAGACGAGGCGGCACTGCTGGCCGATAGCCGCCTGTTCTGGGATATGGTCCACCCTGACGATGTGGCGTCGCTGCGTGCGGAGGACGTGGCCGCGCATCGTGAAGGACGTTTGTTCAGTGCCGAGTGTCGCGTTATCACCCCTTCGCGTCAGCTGAAATGGATCCACCTCACCGCGAAGCCATGCCCAGGGTCGATACCCACTCCAGGGGAGTGTATATTGCTTGACGATAGCCTCCCTTCGGCGGCAGTGAAACCAGGAGAGCCCGAACCCGCCATCTGGAGCGGGATCATCCTGGACATTACGGCCCGCAAAGAAGCCGAGCAGGCCGTAAATGAGAGTGAGCACACCTACCGTTCGTTGTTCAAAAATCTACTCAATGGTGTTGCCTACTGTCGGATGCTCTACCGTAACGACCTACCGGAGGATTTCATCTATCTGGCGGTCAACGAGGCCTTCGTGGCCCAGACCGGGCTTCAAGACGTGGTGGGGAAACGGGTCTCCGAGGTAATTCCCGGTATTCGTGAGCAGGACCTCGAGCTATTTGAGATCCTTAGTCGCGTTGTGCTATCCGGTCGGCCGGAGTGTTTCGAGATCTACGTTACCTCCCTACAACAGTGGATCTCGGCAACGGTATACAGCCCAGCGGCGACGCATTTTGTGTTGGTGTTCGACGTAATTACCGAGCGTAAGCAGACGGAGGCCCGCCTACGTAAACTCTCGCTGGCGGTGGAGCAGAGTCCGAATAGTATCGTCATTACGAATACCGCTGCTGAAATTGAATATGTAAACGAATCATTCACGCGTATCACCGGCTATACCCTCGATGAGGTGAGAGGTAAGAATCCGCGTATCCTGCAATCGGGGCAGACCCCGCCAGAACGTTATGAATTACTCTGGGATACCCTGACCCAAGGTCGCTCGTGGCAGGGTGAATTTGTCAATCAGCGCAAGAACGGGGAATTATTCGTTGAATACGAGATCTTTACCCCAATTCGGCAACCTGACGGTCGCGTTACCCACTATCTCGCCATCAAGGAGGATATTACTGAGAAGCAACGCCTCAATCAAGAACTTAATCAACACCGCCACCGTCTGGAGGAGTTGGTCAAGAAGCGTACCCAGCAATTGCAGGAGGCCAATCGTATCCTTGAAAAGACCTCGGCCGAGGTTGCCGACCTCTACAACAATGCCCCTTGCGGTTACCACTCGCTAGACGCCCAAGGCCGTTACGTTGCGGTCAACGATACGGAATTGGCAATGCTCGGCTATACCCGCGAGGAGTTGATTGGTAAGAAAAATATTCGCGATCTAATTTCTGTTGATTCCCAAGAACGGTTTTCTGCTAATTTCCAGACGCTTCTCAAAAATGGGCGAATCCGCGACGCGGAATATAATCTAGTGTGTAAAAGTGGTGCATTGCTGCCTGTGGTCATCAATGCCGATACGGTTTGTGATGCCCAGGGTAATTTCCTTTATAGCCGTTCGACCCTGTTTGACGATACCGATCGTAAACGCCGCGAGCAGCAGATCGTCTTACTAAATCGCCATTATTGGGCGGAATTAGCACGTCGCGCCGAAGAGGCGGAGGCCGCTACTCGGGCCAAAAGCGCATTCCTGGCGAATATGAGCCACGAGATCCGTACCCCCATGAATGCGATCTTGGGGCTGACCCATCTGCTCCAACGCGGAATGAGCAATCCCAGTCATCTGGATAAACTCGATAAGATCTCTAGCTCCGCCCATCATCTATTATCGATTATCAACGGAATTTTGGACCTCTCAAAGATCGAGGCAGGTCGTTTCCAATTAGAGGTTACCGATTTCTCCGTCGATGAGATGTTGGCCAAGATCGTCGCCATGATTGGACCACGGGCACGCAGCAAAGGATTGACTCTCACCATTGACAAAGGGGGGCTACCCGCTTGGCTATACGGTGACCCGACTCGATTATCCCAAGTCCTGCTCAATTATCTGGACAATGCCGTAAAGTTTACCGAGCGCGGTGAGATTAGCTTATGCGCACGGATATTGGAGGTATTGGAAAACGAACTATGGGTACAATTTGAGGTTCAGGATACCGGTATTGGGATTGAGTCTGAGCAATGCTCACGACTCTTCTCTGCCTTTGAGCAGGCAGATAGTTCTATTACGCGGCGCTATGGCGGTACTGGATTAGGGTTGGCTATCAATCGACGCCTGGCCGCATTAATGGGGGGCGATACCGGAGTGGAAAGTGCTCCAGGGGTGGGGAGCACTTTTTGGCTTACGGCACGATTACGCCAGGGCTCGGAACAAGTGGTGCAGACTAAGAGGAAGGCCCTGGATGTAGAGCAAATATTGTTACGCGAGCATTGTCAGGCACGAATTCTGTTGGTAGAGGACAACCCGATCAATCAGGAAGTAGCGCGGGAACTATTGAAGGGGGTGGGTTTCGAGGTAGATCTAGCCGGTGATGGGGTCAATGCCTTGGCAAAGATACAAGAAGGTACCTACGACCTTATTCTGATGGATGTGCATATGCCGGTCATGGATGGATTGGTCGCTACTCGTGCCATTCGCGCATTGCCTGGCTGGGAAAATGTACCTATCCTGGGGATGAGCGCCAACGTTTTTGCCGAGGACCGACACCAGTGTTTGGCGGCAGGGATGGATGATTTTGTGGCTAAGCCGATGGTTCCGGAGGATCTATTTGCCAGTTTGGCGCGGTGGTTGCAAAACAGAAATGGGGGGAGCGCTACGATGGGGGAAAAGGCTGATACGGAATATCTCCGTCAGGATTCGGTAGCGATTGTACAAACCAATGTGGGAGCTGTGGTATCGACGGAATCTTTATTGCTGCGAGCGTTAACTGCGATTGCGGGTCTGGATACTACCCTGGGTTTGAAGACTCAGCGTGGCCAGCTTGAAAGCTATATCCGGTTATTGCATAGCTTCGCCCACTATCACCGCGATGATATGACACGCTTTGCCCAGAGCATGGCCAAAGGGGATCGCAAAGGGGCACAGCACTTGGTTCATACCCTTAAAGGCGTGGCCGGTAATCTGGGGGCCACCTCGCTACGGATACCAGTTCAACAATTAGAAGAGGCCCTCCGCCGTATTGATTCGGCCAAGGAAATCGACTCGCTGCAGATTATTGTGGAAAAAGAACTAAGTGCGCTGGTTACCGGTATCCTTGCCGTGCCGTTAATTGCTCCCGCAACTGTGGAGGTTAGCCCCGAACAGGCGCAGGAATTGCTGGATCAATTGGAACATCTACTTGCCACCAATGATTACGTTGGGCGTACATTTCTGCAAGAGCACAGTCTTCACCTTCGGGTTATTCTCGGGGAGCAGGCCACGGAATTAGAACGATTGGTTGAACGCTTCGATTATGAATCAGCCTTGGCCCTGGTGCGTGCCGCTCGTGTAGGAAAATAGGGCTATCCGTCTACGCAAGTCCCGTACCAAGGTAACAACTGTCGCGTAGCGGTGTAATGAGTTTCACCATGGGTTTCAACCCACGGCTAAACTCATTACACCGCTACACCGCTACACCGCTACACCGCTACGCAGCATTAACAGATCTGGTAGTTCTTTAGTCGAGAGTTGTCTAAGTAACCCAAGTTGCCACCTACTTGCCCCCCCCCCAGCCCCCCCCGTAAACGGGGAGGGAGTAGGCCGCAGACCTCCCCCCGTTTGCGGGGGGATGGAGGGGGGACGATTGGATGCGATCCCGAATTTTTATATCGGTTATGTACCGTTTGTTTTAGGTAGGGAGTTTCCGAATCGAGTTAGTTATAACCGATTTGTAGAGCTAGAGCAATCCGTTCTAGTTCCACTGTGTGCCTATTTAAACACGCGTCGCGTTACTTCAAAAGGAATTGCATTTATTGACTCAACGCCATTACGTGTCTGCCATAACCGCCGTATTCCTCGTCACAGAACATTCAATGGACTCGCCGCAAGAGGAAAAACATCCGTTGATTGGTATTATGGATTTAAGTTGCATCTTGTTATTGATGACCAGGGAGAGCTGGTCTCTTTTCTTGTTACGCCAGGAAATATTGACGATCGTAAGGGGTTGAAGGAAATGGCAAAATTTATTAATGGTAAATTGTTTGGAGACAAAGGGTACATTTCAAAGGCGCTTCAAGAATCTTTATGGGAGCAGGGAATTGAATTGATTACAAAAATTCGAAAGAATATGAAAAAGGTTTTTATTGGGGATTTTGACAAAATAATGTTGCGCAAACGATCCATAATTGAGACCGTTAACGATCAGCTAAAAAATATTTCTCAACTGGAACACACGCGTCATCGCAGTCTTGCTAATTTTATGGTGAATATAGTTTGTGCCCTTATCGCATACTCATGGCAACCAAAAAAGCCATCATTGAACCTTAGAAACTGGAAGACGAATAGTACAGATTTGATCGTAGTTGAAGAAAATAACACCCTATTTCTATCTAGAATGTGATGAGATGAGATGTTTAACAAATCCCTGATTGCTTACGTCGAACTCAGGTTATCTACTTAACTCAAGTTGCCACCTATTCAAAACTCGGGATCGCATCCAATCGTCCCCCCTCAATCCCCCCGTAAACGGGGGGAGGTCTGCGGTCTACTCCCTCCCCGTTTACGGGGAGGGCTGGGGAGGGGGCAAGTAGGTGGCAACTTGGGTTATCTAAGACGGAGTGCTCCGCCGAAAATACTTTTGTCCGGACACATTAGACATTATCGGAAACCTCACCCCCCAACCCCCTCTCCTTAACAGGAGGGGGGAGAATTATTCCGTTGTTATGCTTAACTCCTGGACGGAACAGGCAAAAAATCTCCCCCTCTCCTGTTAAGGAGAGGGGGGCGGGGGGTGAGGTTTTGGGTTTCCGATAATAGACCTTATCGGAAACCCCCTACCTAGCTCTGCCGGACAACGCAACCTCATGATTTATATTGACTGTGGTGGGTGATGAGGAGGTTTCCGATAAGGTCTATTGATGTGCTCCAGTGGTGAAGGATAATGGATACAGGCACTTATCTTGTATCTTACGTCGAACTCAGGTTAGATAGCCCTTAGACGGATAGCCGGTTAAATTATCGTTCCAATCACATCTCCCCGTTCAGGGTGAAATAGAAGGTCGTTCCCTCTCCCAACGTCGATTCGATCCAAATCCGTCCACCGTGACGTTCGACGATTTTTTTGACAATCGTAAGTCCCACTCCTGCGCCACCACCGTATTGGTCTTTCTCGTAGAGCCGTTTGAAGATACGAAAGACCATATCATGGTGCTGTGCCGCAATCCCCACGCCATTATCACGAACCCAGAAGATTGGCCCACTCGTATCCTCGCGATAACCTACCTCGACCCATTTCTCCGATTTGTCGTTATATTTCGCGGCATTAATGAGCAGATTCTGAAAAATCTCAGCGACCCGTACCCCATTACCACGAATGATCGGTAGATGTCCCACCCGTCGCAATTCAGCCTGCTGCTCTCTAAAAAATGGTGCGACCACCTCGGTGATCTCATCGACCAGTTCATTAAGGTCAAGGGTCGTCCAATCCAGTTCCGCATATCCCAAACGTGAATAGTCCAAGAGGCGGTCGATAAAGAATGACAGATGCTCAACCAATCGCTGCGTGCGCTCAATATAATTTTTTGCCTCACTGTCAAGTCGTTCGGAATAATCCTCCGCCAGTAAGGTTACATAGGTGTAGATACCACGCAAGGGCTCCTTAAGATCATGCGAGACGATATGAGCAAAATCCTGCAACTCCACATTGGAACGCTCTAATTGCACCGTCTTCGCCCGCAGGGCTAATTCGGCGTTACGACGTGCCAACAGATTACGTATTCGTGCGCGAATCACCGCCGGCGCAAATGGTTTGTGAATATAATCGTCTGCCCCTAGCTCAAGGCCAATCGTTTCATCCGCATCATAGGACCGTACCGTGACAAAGATTATCGGAATTTCCGCAGTTCGCGGATTTTCCTTCAGGCTGCGGCATACCTGGTAGCCATCCATCCCCGGCATGACCACATCGAGTAAAATCAAGTCTGGTTTTCCATTAATCAGCAGCTCCAGTGCATCCGCACCATTGGTGGCGAATAGTAGCTCGTAGCTTGGCGATAGAATAGTGGCTAGAACTTTGATCTCACTGGGACTATCATCAATAATAAGAATTTTATTTGGCATGTCCGTTCTTTCATTCTATGAATTGGCTATCGAAATCTGATTACGGCCTGCATGTTTGGCGCGGTAAAGTGCCTGATCGGCCGTCTCAATTAGTTGTAGGGATAATTCTGTGGGTGTCGGTATTTTCGTTGTGAGCCCTACACTTACCGTGACGCAATTGGCTTCCGGTGCAAAGGCATGGGGGATCTTCAATGCCTGAACCAGGCCCACCAACCGATTTGCAATCAACTGCGCCCCGTCTAGGTCCGTCCCTGGTAATAGACATACAAACTCCTCGCCACCGTAGCGGGCGACAAGATCAGATGATCGCGCCACCACCCCGGCAATCGCCCCGGCCACTTGCTTGAGGCATACGTCTCCGCGTGCATGGCCATAATGGTCATTGAACGCCTTGAAGTGATCCACATCTGCGAGGAGTAGTGATAACGGATACTTCAGGCGCATCGATTGCCGCCATTGGAAATCGAGATATTCGTCAAAACGACGCCGATTGGCAATCCCGGTTAGGCCATCGGTGGTCGATAGCCGTTCCAAAACATCGCGACTGCGTTTGAGATCGATATGATTGCGCACCCGCGCCTTAACGATCGAGGCACTCACCGGCTTGATCAGATAATCAATTGCACCCAGCTCAAGCCCTTTTGTTTCGTCTTCCGTCTGGTTTGCCGTGGTAACAAAGATAATCGGGATCGTTGCTGTCCGTGCAGCCGACTTGATCCGCACACAGACCTCATAACCATCCATACCCGGCATCCTGACATCCAGCAGAATTACATCGGGCAACTGCTCTTCGACAATATTAATCCCCTCTGTCCCGGAGGTCGCAAAGAAAATATCGTAATCCTTCTCCAATATTTCATGAAGACTCAGGATATTTTCCGGGATATCATCAATGATGACCACTTTCGGTCGTGTATTCATGGAGGTCTCACGTCATCTGGATTTTCAAAGTGGCGGCAATATTGGTTAGCAGAACCAAGGCCGCATTGAAATCAAGTGTTTCAATCGCATGAGTAAGATGCGCAAGCTCATCGTTATCGAACATCTGATGCAATTCCGGTTTGATCTGGGTATCGAATAATCGAAGTGCCCTAATATTGTGTTCACGCAACAGGGTGGCGAGCTGTTGTACGGTCAGCGTGCAATTGGGTGCATTGGTGGAAGTCGTCATCGGGGTTGGTCCCGGATCCTCGCTATCGTAAGGAAGCTGTTTGGTCGCTGCAATGAGATCTTGCATCCGACTATTCAATTCATCCAAACCGAGGGCGATTCGTTCAGGTGTGCCCTCTTTGACAGCCTCCTCCAAACTACGTGCCGCTGTCGATACTGCCAATGCGCCAATATTGGCAGCCGCACCGGTAATCGTATGGGCGATTAGTCGAATCTGGGCCAGATCATTTTCACTAAAGGCGGCGCGTATCTTTTCTACCACCTCCAGATTGGCGCTAATAAACTGCCGCAAGAGTTTTCTGAAAACAATTTCGCGCCCCCCAAGTCGCCGTACCGCTTGAACTATATCGATGGTGAGTGGTTGTTCAGTTGCAATTTTTGCTACCTTCGCGCTCTGTCCTGTCTCAAGTGCAGCTAGCGTATTACTACGTTGTGTCCACTTGCGCAATACATCAAACAGTTGTCCGACATCGATGGGTTTCGCTACATGGTCATTCATGCCGGCCTCCAGACAATTTTCACGGTCCTGCATCATGGCATCGGCAGTCATTGCAATAATCGGTACCAATTCGCCTTCTGGATTGGCGCGGATACACCGTGTGGCATCGTAGCCATCCATCACCGGCATGTGTAGATCCATCAGCACCGCGTCGTAGTGATTCTCTGAAAATGCCCGAACCGCTTCGGCCCCATTTTCGGAAAAGTCCACAGTGATCCCAACATCACTAAAGATTTCACGCACGATATCCCGATTAGTGATGTTATCCTCCGCTACCAATAGGTGGATGCCGTCTAAACCGGTACTGTCGGGGACCGTATTGGCTATCGTTCTGCTGGTTGCTAATGCTCGTTCGCCACCATGACCGATGGCCATATGTAAAGTGTCGAGTAGTGCTGATGGAGTAACGGGTTTAACCAACAGATTACCGATACCTGCCTCTACTGCATTTTCCGTAATCAATCCTCGACCATAGGCGGTCACCATGATAATCAGGGGGGTACCCGCAGCAGGATTAGCGTAGCCCCGATAATTTCTAATCCGCCGCGCGGTTTCCATTCCGTCGAGGTCAGGCATCTGCCAATCGACGAATACCAGATTATAGGGTTGTTCACCAATTGTTACTGCTCGTTCCAATTCAGCGAGTGCGGCCTCGCCGCTTTCAACCGTGGTCGTTGATACCCCGAATGACGACAGCATTGCACTCATCGTCTCACGTGCAACATCTAAGTCATCGACCACTAGGGCACGATGGATACTAAGATCTACGGTATGCTGCTCGCCACTAGAGGAATTACGATCATACCAGCGGTCAAAACGGGCGGTAAATGCAAAGGTGCTACCTTGTTGCGATCGGCTATCCACCGACATAGTGCCGCCCATCATCTCCACAAGTTGACGAACGATTATTAATCCCAAACCCGTACCACCATATTTGCGGGTTGTCGAGCTATCTGCTTGGGTAAATGGTTGGAAGAGCCGATTCATTTGTTCGGGTGTCATACCAATACCGGTATCTCGTACCGAAAAGCGCAATACTACAGATTCATTTGTCACCATGACCGGCACGACTTGCAGAACTACATCGCCACGATTGGTAAATTTGATGGCGTTGCCCACCAGGTTAAGAAAAACTTGGCCGAGGCGCAGCGGATCACCCAATAGTGTATCGGGGACATCTGGCGCAACGCTGAGTACAACCTCAATATCCTTTTGACGAACCATATCGGTGGTTACATCAATCAAGTGACTCATCACGTCGCTTAAACGAAAGCGGGTAGTTTCTAGTTCCAGCTTACCTGCCTCGATCTTGGAAAAGTCGAGGATGTCATTAATAACAGCCAGCAGCGAGGTTGCTGCTGTATGAATCTTCCAGACATAATTTTTTTGTTGTTCCGTCAGGTCGGTTTTCTGCAATAGATAGAGCATCCCGATGACGGCGTTCATCGGTGTGCGGATTTCATGGCTCATATTCGCGACAAAGTCGCTCTTGGCCCGATTTGCCTGTTCTGCGAGTGCTTTGGCCTCCCGCAGACGTTCCTCACTATCGCGTAAGGCATTGGTCACCGCATTGACACGCGCCAATTCAACCGCGACCTGTTTACGGCTTAGGTAGAGTTCAAGAAAAATAGTAACCTTGGCCCGTAGAATGAATGGATCGACCGGCTTTAGCAGATAATCGACAGCGCCCACTGCATAACCACGGATTTGGTCGGCCTCATCCAGGCATGAGGCGGTTAGAAATACCAGCGGTACCTCAGCGGTGCGTGGTTCATCACGGAGAAGTTCTGCCAATTCGTAGCCATCCATCTCCGGCATATCGACATCCAAGAGGATGAGGGCAAATTCGTGGTCGAGGGTGAGTGCCAATGCCTGATTACCATCGGTCGCTTCAATGACCTCGGCCATCAACTTGGCGAATAATTTGCGCAGGGCGTGGAGATTGGCGGGCTGGTCATCGACAATCAGGATCTTGGGCGTCGGCAGACTCATGTGACATTCCCATGGGGATGGTGTACTGCGGATACCAGAAAATCGGCAATTGCCTCGAGGGGGAGTACTACATCCACACAACCGGTCGCAATCGCTGCCTCGGGCATTTTGCGGGCAACTGCTGTTTCCGGAGTTTGGGCTATGGTCAGTCCCCCCACCTTTTTGATAGCGGCGATCCCTCGGCTCCCATCATCATTGGCCCCAGTAAGGATTACACCAATTAATCCATTGCCATAAAGATCGGCGGCGGAATAAAACAAGAGGTCAATGGCCGGTCGTACGTTGCATACCTTGTCATCGACCGACAGGGCAAAGGTTCGATCTGGTTCAAGCAGCAGGTGATAACTCGGCGGGGCCACGTAGACCAATCCTGGCGCCACTGGACAACGTTCAATCGCCTCCTGCACCGGAAGCTTACATATCACTGTAAGAATTTCCGGCAATAGACTTTTTAGCGATGCCGCGATATGAGAAACGATCACCACCGGCAAGGGAAAATCCATTGGCAGGCCGGCTAAAATAATTCGTAAGGCATCCACACCGCCGGCAGAACATCCCATAACCACCGCCTGTGGTTGCGATAGTCGAAAAGAATGGTTAGTGGTCGATTGAAAGTGCGCGATCATGATATTCTCCCGTTTTCTTGAAGAGACGTAGCTCACTATCGAGAGGCAGAAAATAGCGCCCCGCCTCCGCAAATGACAGATTCTCACGTGTCCCAACGCACAACACCCCGCCCCGTGCCAGGCTCGCCAGAAATAATGACAGGACTCGGTCTTGCAATTGTCGATTGAAATATATTAAGACATTGCGACAGATCACCATCTGCACCTCACAGAACACCCCATCCGCAACCAAATTATGGTGGGCAAAGACAATGCGGCTGCGCAGTGCTTCATCCACGCGCCCCAGGTCATACTTCATGTGAAAGTAGTCACTCAGTGCGGCCTTACCACCCGCCTTGCGATAATTATCGTGGTACTCATGGATATTCTTGGCCGAGAATACCCCTTCCTCGGCAAAAGAGAGGGCCGCGTCATTAATATCGGTAGCGTAGATCTGGGTCTTGTGTAGCAATCCTTCTTCTTGGAGCAGAATCGCGAGGGAATAGACCTCCTCGCCGGTCGCGCAACCGGCTTGCCAAATATTAGGGCGTGGGTAGGAATTTAGGATAGGCACCACCTGTTCACGGATGGCGCGAAATACCAGTGGGTCGCGGAACATCTCGGTCACTGGTACCGAAAGATGTGCAAGGATATTCGGTAGCAACATTGGTTCGCGTACTATACGTGGGATCAGATCCACCACGCTCGCACAACTAAAGGTATTGGCAAGGGCCTGTACCCGACGCTTAAACGACGCCCGCGCATAGTGATCGAAATCATAACCATGACGCAGTCGCATCGCCTCAACGAATAGGTCGATCTCCAGATCCTCGATCTCAGTATCTACCATAGTGTTTCCTTTCTTATAATTTTCTCGTAATTGCTTAGAATTGTTTATTCCCCCTCTCAGCAAGAAGGGGGAGGGGCTTGGCCACCGTTTTGTCAAGCTACATTTCATGCTACCTCGAAGGGGTTACGTTATTTGGCCCAGGGTTGCGACGTAGTCGCTACCCCGAGCTAAATTAGACGTATGCAACCCATTCTGGGTTGAGCTATGCCATACATAATTCCAGGGTAACGCTATTTTCTATTTCCCCAGGGTAGCGACTATGTTGCAACCCTGGGCCAAACGACGTAACCCCTTTTGGGTAATAAGCTAAATGTAGCCTGACGAAACGATAACTAAGGTCAGGGGGAGGGGCGATCAGAAAATACGTCCGACGCCGCAGAGATAATCCAAGTTACTACCTATTCGTCGGGCTTGGTTATCGTTTCGTCAGGTTATGGTCAGTCGTCCTGAATGAGATAACTCAGTGCAATGCACCAGATAAAGATATGAGCAAGCATTCACCTTTTTTCGTTGGGAGGAAGGAGAATCATGCTAGTTGATCTAACAATTCCGCACGAATATAGAAAATGGAGTTATTCCACGGGAAGTTAATGGACGGGGAGAGACTTGGCAACAGCAATCTTGTTATGCTGGCGGTCGTAGTGCAACTATCCCAGACGGTGGCAAGGATCTAATGTTGATTAGAGGTTCATCGCCCCCTCTCGGCTCACTGGCGACAACGACCCTGGTATTCCCAATGAAGAAGAATTTATTCGTCCTTCTAGCCTTAACCTCAGCCCTAGTCATTGAAAGCAGTGTCGCACTCGGTGCTACGCCAGTGGTGCGCCCCAACTACGACGCATCTCTTGAAGGATCGGCTACTTCCACGGTTCCATCCGTTACGAATGGTGTGTTGCCACGCTCGGCCTGGGTCCAGTCTCGTCGTTCCTCGCGCAACCAGGCAGCGGGCTATCCATCCAACGACGACGAACAACTCGGTACTACTACTTTTCTGTGGGCTGCCCCCAACACCGACCCCTCGCCACCGCCAGCGATGGCGGCAAAGCAGCAGGAGCGTGCGGCCCAGGTGGAGCGCACGACCCGCGAATTCCTCGGCCATAACGGGGTGCGCCTCGGGCTTAGTAAACACACTATCGCTACGGCGCGGTTGCGCGAATTACACGATACCAAGCGTGGTCCCCTCATCGCACGTTATCAGCAGATGCACGGTGGCGTTGAGGTCTTTGGTCGCCACCTGAACGTAATGCTGGATCGCGAGCTACGACCGGTCGCTGCCTCTGGCTACTTCGCACCGGATGACAGCAGCGACGGTACGGCCGTTGCCTCCGCCTTGGCCGATGGAGGATTTCGCCAATCCCCGCAGCAGGCAATCGCCAGCGCGGTCGCTGACCTTGGGGGGGAGATCGACCCTGCTACCCTGGAATCGCTTGGAGAACGCGACGACTACACCCTGTTTCGTGTTACTCGGCAGACGGGAGCATACCGCCTCACCGATACGGCGCGTAGTAAACGAGTTTACTTTCCCCTTGATGGTCGTCTTGTCCCGGCTTGGTACTTGGATGTGTCGCTGGAAAAGCGCGGTCAGGCTGGGCGCCTCTCCTACGGCTATGTGGTCGCGGCGGAAGATGGGCGTATCCTGTTCCGTAACAACCATATAGATCGCGCGGCCTTTAGTTACCGCGTGTTTGCCGATGCTATCTCTCCAGGAATGCCCTTCGATACCCCCTTCGGCAATGATATTGTCCCACTAACGGCGTTGGATCCCAATCTTACCCTGCCGCGCATCTCGGCGGAGACCAATCTAGTCACTCTGGAGAGTGGTCCTATTGCTACCGGTGATCCGTGGCTTCCCAGCGGTGCTACCACGACCGTAGGTAACAATGTTGATGCCTACGTGGATCTAGGGGGTGGTAACGGGCGTCAGCCCAAGTCTGGTGACTTTCGCGCCAAGGTTACCAGCCTGCGCAGCTTCGACTATTCAGTCGTCGCCGATACCGATCCGACCACCCCGACCGCACGCAACGGGGGGATCGTCAATTTGTTCTACGTGAACAACTTTCTACACGATTGGTGGTACGGCAACGGTTTCGACGAGGCCGCTGGTAACGCCCAAACCAACAACTATGGTCGTGGTGGACTAGGTGGCGATCCCATCCTCGCTGAGGGGCAGGATTATAGTGGTTTTGATAACGCCAACATGGATACGCCCGCCGATGGTAGAAGTCCGCGTATGCAGATGTTTCTTTGGAGCGGGTCAACTGCTGCCAACGCTACGCTTTCCGCAGTGGGTCTCGGTTCACTGGTTACTAATGTCGCAGACTTCGGGGCAATGCAGTTTGATCTCGACGGTCAGGTGGTAACCGTTACCCCGGCCGATGCCTGCACCGACCTCACCAATACCACCAACGTCAGCGGCAACATTGCGTTCATCGACCGCGGGAATTGTTTCTTCGTGGATAAGGTGGCGAATGTCCAAAAGGCTGGGGCTATTGGCGCGATCATTGTTAACAACAGCGATGACGGGACTGCACCGAGCATGACCGGTACCAACGAAGCGGTCACCATCCCCGTCCTAAGCACCTCATTTGCGGATGGTGCTCGCATCAAAAACGAGATTGCCCGAGGTCCGCTTACGGTGACCATGCATCGAGCCCCAAGCGCCAACCGTGATGGAGGTATAGACAACGGCATCATCGCCCACGAATGGTTTCACTACGTCAGTAATCGCCTAGTTGGTAACGGTGATGGCCTCTCCAATAAACAAGGTGGCGCCCTGGGCGAGGGTTGGAGTGACGTTAGTGCCCTACTGCTGGAGGCGCGCCCGGAGGATGCAACCGTGGCGGGCAACGCCAATTTCCAGGGGGCCTATCCGTTCGGCATCTACACTATGCCGAGTCCCTATTTTGGTATTCGGCGTGCGCCTTACTCCACCAATCCGGCGGTGTTCCCGATGACCTTCAAGCACATCACCGACGGTGTGACACTTCCCAGCACCGCACCATTGGCGCCGGGAGGAGACAACTCCGAGGAACATAGCGCCGGTGAGATCTGGGCCAACACCCTGTGGGATTTCTACGTCTCCTTGATCAACGATGCACGCTATACCTTCCGTGAGGCCCAGGACCGGATGAAGGACTACATTATCGCCGGCCTCAAGATGACCCCGAACGCCCCAACCTTCCTTGAGGCACGTGACGCGCTGTTGGCGGCGGTCAAGGCCACGGATCGCGCAGACTTCGAACTCGCGACCAAATCATTTGCAAAGTACGGCATGGGGGTAGGTGCGATAGCGCCCTCTCGCAATTCCCAAGATAACTCTGGATTGGTAGAGAGTTTCGTAGCGTTAAGGGCTTCGTACGAAGTGGTGGAAACAACCCTGGATACCACCTACCTTACTAGCACCGCTGGCTACTGCGATGCGGACGGGGTATTGGATGCCGGTGAGACCGCATTGTTGACTCTGCGCATCCGCAACTCTGGGAACCAGCCCCTGCCACGGAGATTGACGGCACAAGTTACTTCGACGGCGGATGTGTCCTTTGGTAACAGTGGCCGGATCGTCTTTGGCGTCTTTGATGTCAATGGTTTTGCCACCGGTAGCCTCCCTGTCACGCTGCATAGTGCTGCCACTGCGGCTGATTTAAAGTTGAAGGTTGATTTCCCGCAGGCGGGTGCGACCCCCAACACGGTGTTCGAACCGCAAACCGTATGGGTCGAAAGGATCGTCAATTACAACCTCAAAAGTTCTCTTTTCACCGTGGATAATGCGGAGCAAATCGCAGCCACCACGGCTGACTGGTCACCCACATTGACGGAGATTTCCCCAGGGGCAGGTGAAGGTTGGCGAGTCACTAGCGACCTTAACGACAGCTATCACACTGGTCAGGCATGGTTCATCCCGGACAACGATACTCCCACCGACGCATCTCTTATTTCCCCGGTGATTAAGGTTGGAACCCAGCCTTTCAGCGTCAAATTTGATACTGCGTTCCAATTTGAGATCGACACCGATGATGGTCCCGGTTTTAGTTTCGATGGCGGTGTAGTCGAGGTCAAAATCGGCAGCGGCAGGTGGCAAGACGTACTGGCGGCAGGGGGTAGCTTTACTCGGGGTGGCTACAACACTCAGGTCATAGCCTTCGCCCCAAACTACGATGTCGCTGGCGCTTGTGCTGGTTTTGGTGGTTTTAGCGCTGGACTCACACCGCAGACGATCAGCTTCGGTACTGCGCTTGCTGGGCGTAGTGTGCGTCTACGCTTCCGTGCTGCCACCGATAGCGGTACTGGTGAACTCGGTTGGTTGGTGGACAACATTCGAGTGGTTGGCGCCACCAATCTACCCTTCAGCGAGGTAGTCGCTGACACTGCCACCTGCGTCAATCGCCCTCCCTACGTGCGTGTCCCGGCCGTGTTCTCGACCCCGGAGCGCCTTGCCGGTCAGTCTGACCAAGCGATCATCAAACTGGTCGGCAGCGCCAAGGATCTGGACGGCCTCAACGGCCTTACCTACCTCTGGACCCAGACCTCTGGCCCAGCGGTGACACTAAACAATGCGCAAAGACCCACCGCCTACTTTCGAGCCCCATTGGTTAGCACGGATACCGTTATGGGCTTCGAGTTACGGGTCAGTGATGGGACCAACACCCGCATCGGATCGGTCACGGTGACCCTACTTAACGTGGACTAACGGGCGATCCACCTAAGCCGCGACATACGCCAACGGCGCACTGTCTCCAGCGTTCGTATCTGTTGTGGCTTAGAGGACATCCGGCACAAAATATGCACCAAGCTTGACAAACAAAAACTATTCTGTTGAATGGTTATTCTATTGATAGATTTATAGTAGTTTCTTATAGAAGTGGCCATACGGATCTGACAATTCCTTATATCACTCTCTGCTAGCGCACCATAGCTATATGGGATTAACTAATTCTTACTCCATTGTGGCTCTAAAATTTTGTAAAGTTATAATATGTACAATTATACCTGCCTGGAGAAAGTAACATGGAACATCAAGAGATTTCAGATAAATTTTGGAAGAAAGTTAAACCCTTGCTGGATCCATTCGTGCGGAAGAAATCAGGTGGCAGTCCGCCTATAGACTTCCAGATCATTCTAAATGGTATTCTACACATTCTTAAAACAGGCTGTCAGTGAAATTGCCTACCACATATCTATGGCTCAAAGAGTACAATTCATGAGCACTTTCAACAATGGGAGGCTGCTGGCGTTTTTCGTGAAATTTTTCGTTTAGATTATTATGAATATTAATAACTTAAAGTCGTTAGGTGGGAATGGCAGTCTATGGATGGTTCATTGGTACAAGCGCCCGTACGAGGGCAGATAGTATGTTTGGCGGAAGAAGGATTAGGACATAATCCGACCGAGAACGTAGCGGAAGTAAATTCCATTTGCAGGTGAATCAAGATGGAATACCTTTGGGAGTAGTTGTTGTTGGAGCCAATATCCACGATAGCAGTTTAGTCTCCTTAACGTTGGCAACCGATATTCTCCCACGCCCTAAACCGACGCCAGAACGTCCCCAAAATATGTGCTTAGATAAAGGGTACGACTACCCTCGCGTCGAAAAAGAAGTGAGGGAAAATGATTATGTTCCACACATTCGCCGCATTGGTGAAAAGAAAATCGGGAAAGGAAAGAAAGCGCGTACCGCCCGACGCTGGGTGGTCGAGCGAACAATTGCCTGGGTGAAAGGTTTTCGGGCGATTCGTACCCGTTACATCTGTAAAGCAAGAAATTACTTGGCGATGGTTCATTTAGGTTGTGCATTGATTATATTTAGGAAAATCATAAAATCATAAAATCATAAAATCATAAAATCATAAAATCATAAAATCATAAAATCATAAAATCATAAAATCATAAATAACGCAAATTCTGTGCCGGACCTCTTCTTAGGTGGGTAGCTGCGTTGGTGATTCGCTTGTCACATAATCGAAACAATAGATTGTTACACTGACGAACTACCCATTGATTCCTGCTGAATTATATACCGAACAACAAAATCTACAAAGTTTCCCGTAACCCTTCATTCCCACCATATTGGGGAAAGCGCTTACCACCGGGAATTATCATGTGTTAAATGGATAATTAATTTATGAAATATAAATATTTAATATCTTTTGCTGTATTAAAGAAATGGCAGAGTGGCTTTATAAGTCGCTCGCTGTATTGGTCTAGGCAATGGAAGTTGTCTCATCAATTGTTATTCTCCTCGTTATTAGTGACGTTGGTATTAGTCGTGACGGCAGGAACTTTTATCATCAACACTGAGGAACAACAGCATCATAAGATATATGAGGCTACCTTGAGAGAAAAACTATCCTCTTTGGTGAGTACAATTATGGATGATTTAATCGATCTAGATGTGCGGGTACTTAAAGTAATCTTAGCGGAGACCGGGAAGAAAGATGATAATATTCTATCTTTGGAAGTATATAACCATGCTGGTATTTCTCTTGCCGAATGGAAAAGGGTGGCGTCTGCTTCGTCAATAGTTGCCAAAACTATGGAGTCGGAGTTATTGGTTTTCGGTCAGGTACGGGTAACATGGGATATGACCTCCCATCTAACGGAGATTAAGCAACATATTCATCGATTACTTTATACCCTAACGCTGACGCTGTTGACTCTTGCTACCAGTTTGATCCTGTTAGCACGGCTGATTGTGATACGACCAATTCGAATCATTCATGAATCCTTGCAGACCGAGATTGCCTCGAAGGTCGCTATGCCCTACGCCGCCCGCGAGTTACAGAAGCTTAGCGAGGCAGCCACTACTTTGTTAAACCTCAAACGAGAGATTAATCGCAGCGAACTACGCTATCGGGGGTTATTCGACAACATGATCTCTGGTTGTATGGTGCTATCAGGTGCGGAAAATAACTTTCGGATTGAGGATCTCAATGAGAGTTGTCGCCGCTTACCGGTTTTGGGAATAGGCAAACGGCAGGTTACCAACCTCAATGAGGTGATTAAGGAAAATGAGGCTCCCGCTCTCTATGAGGTTTTACGGAATGCATCAAAGAATCAGGCACCGTGCCATATTGAGGAATTTTCTCTGGAAAGAACTGGTCATAATTATCGGTTAGACTGTCATGTTTTTTCGCTGGATGATGGTGAGATGGTCTTGGTGATTCGCGATGTCACCGAAAGAAGAATTGCACAAGACTTGCGTCGGGCCAAAGAGGCAGCAGAACAAGCAAATAAACTCAAGAGCGTATTTCTGGCCAGTATGAGTCACGAGATTCGCACTCCACTCAACGGGGTACTGAGTATGGTGGAACTTTTGCGCGGCACCCACTTGAGCAACAAACAGCAACATTGGGTTAATGCGATCCGTGGATCGGGTCAAATCCTCTTGTCTACTATCAATGATATCTTGGATTTCTCTAGAATTGAAGCGGGGCGATTGCGTCTGGAGAATATTCGCTTTTCGCTAAGCGAGATCATTGGGAACTTATTTAATGCGACCTCGCAGCGCGCCTTTGAAAAAGATCTGGAATTGGTTTTGCGGCAGGACCCAGATGTACCCGATCAGTTGATTGGTGACCCTTTCCGTATCCAACAAATATTAATAAACCTGGTCGGCAATGCAATAAAATTCACGGAGCGCGGCGAGGTAGAAATCACCATAAGGAAACGCGACCTTGCTAATAATCGATTGCTGCTTTGTGTGTCGGTACGTGATACGGGTATTGGCATCGCGCCGCATCAACTGCGACGGGTGTTTCTCCCTTTTGAACAAGGAGTGGGTAACCGTTCTTTTTCCAACGAAGGGACCGGGTTGGGCCTGCCTATCAGTAAACGCTTGGTGGATGCTATGGAGGGAAAGATCGGAGTAGAAAGCAGCCTTGGGGAAGGCAGTGTGTTTCATTTTGAGGTGCCAGTGGGTGTAATTGATATACCGCGCACAATACCACGGTTGGTTTCTCAACTCTGGCATGAATGCCAAACACTGATCTGGATCCGGCAGGAGGCAGTACGTGAGTCGATTACTCATGCCCTTGATTCTTTCGGTTTCAAAACCCACGCGATATCATCGGTCACCGAAGCAGTCAACTGGACCCGTGGTATGGATAACAAGGAGCGTCTCTGTTTAATCGTGCTACTAACCTGCGCGTTGGTTAGGGGACTCCAGCTAAATAGCATATTGGACGGATTCTTCTTTAAAAAGTTCTCTGACTTTCTCTGGCGATTTTTTTAAATCCTCTAAAAGTTGAGTAGCTTTATTTTTTAACTCCTCCACATTACGAATAAGGTGACGCGCAATTCCTTGTGTCTTAATATTGCTCCATACTAGCTCGACAGGATTAAGGTGTGGAGAATAGGTGGGAAGAAAGAATATTTTAACCTTTCCATTTGTCGTCTCCAGATATTCCTTAACTACTTTTGCATGATGGGCAGAAGGTGGTGTTTCAGACCTGGATATTGCGGTAGCCATTCTTCAAACATGGGTA